>DVJW01000129.1 GCA_018716505.1 Candidatus Faecaligallichristensenella faecipullorum
AAAATCATAGTCTGGCGCATTTCCATCTGATCCGCAAAGGATTCGGCAATCATGGCCGCGCGCTTGGGCCCGATGCCATCCACTTCGGTGAGCCGCTCGGGCGCGTTTTCCAGAATCTCCAAGGCCTTTACCCCAAATTCCTGAACGATGAGCTTGGCTGTGGCCGGGCCCACCCCGCGGATCATGCCCGAGGCCAGATAGCGCTCCACCCCGGTTAAAGTGGTGGGCCGGATGGACTCGCAGGCGCTGACCTTGAGCTGGCGGCCATAGTCCGGATGTTCCACCCAATCCCCGCTGAGCAAAACCCGCTCCCCGGCGCCCACAAAGGGCATTATGCCCACTGCGGAAAAATGCTCGCGCCCGGCCTTGATCTGCATGACCGTCCAGCCGTTGGATTCGTTCCGAAACACAATATCCTCTATCTGGCCTTCAATCTGTTCCATTGTGCGCCTCCGCCCATCCGATGTTTCTCTTATATGGATATTATACCCATCCGCCTGGCCCCTGACAATGCCTGGGCGTCCTCCATGGAAAATAAACAGGAAGTTCCTCCACCTGCACAGAAAACCGCCGGTTCCCGGACGGGAAACCGGCGGTCGGTCTGTTCAAAGCTTCCTACACATATGATGGGAAGTATCTTGCCGAAGCCGAGGTCTGAGCTGTCAAAGCCGCTTTTACTTCATGTATTTCTGGGCCGCCGCCTTGAGGGCGTCCACCTCGTCCAGGTGTTCCCAAGGCAGGTCGATATCCGTGCGGCCGAAGTGGCCATAGGCCGCGGTCTGGGCGTAAATGGGCCGGCGCAGGTTGAGCCGCTCGATGATGGCCGCGGGCCTGAGGTCAAAGACCTCGCTCACCACCTGAGCCAGCTGGTCGTCGGGCAGCTTCCCAGTGCCATAGCTATCCACCGACAGGGAGACCGGACGGGCCACCCCGATGGCGTAGGCCACCCCGATTTCGCATTTTTTCGCCAAACCGGCCGCCACCAGGTTCTTGGCCGCATGGCGCACCGCGTAGGCCGCCGAACGGTCCACCTTGGTCGGATCCTTGCCGGAGAAGGCGCCGCCGCCATGATGGCCATATCCGCCGTAGCTGTCCACAATAATCTTGCGGCCGGTCAGGCCCGAATCCCCATGGGGGCCGCCGATCACAAAGCGTCCGGTGGGGTTGATGAGGTAGCGGGTTTTTTCGTCCAACAATTCGGCGGGGATCACCTGCTTGATGACCCGCTCAATCATATCCTTTTCAATGGTGGCATGGTCGGCCTCGGGCGCGTGCTGGGTGGAGAGCACCACGGTATCCACCCGAATGGGCCTTCCGTCCTCGTATTCCACCGTGACCTGGGCCTTGCCGTCGGGCCGCAGATAGTCCAGCTCGCCGCTCTTGCGCACCTGGGCCAGCCGGCGGGTCACCCGGTGGGCCAAGGCAATGGCCATGGGCATGTATTCCGGGGTTTCGTCGCAGGCATAGCCGAACATCATGCCCTGATCTCCGGCGCCGATATCCTTGTCTCCCTGGCCCCTTCCCTCCAGCGCGTCGTTCACGCCCTGGGCAATGTCGCTGGACTGCTCGTCCACCGCCACCATCACGGCGCAGGACTCCCCGTCGAAGCCGTACTTGGCGCGGTCATAGCCGATTTCCACAATCTTCTGGCGGGCAATCTGATCGATGGAAATATAGCAATTGGTGGTAATTTCGCCCATGACCATGACCAGGCCGGTGGTGGTGGCGCATTCACAGGCCACCCTTGCATAGGGGTCCTTTTCCAGAATGGCGTCCAGCACCGCGTCGGAAATCTGGTCGCAGATTTTATCCGGATGGCCCTCGGTAACAGATTCGGAAGTAAACAATGTTCTCATGGGATATCCTCCTTTTTGCCGGTTGATTGCAATAAAAAAGAACCTGCCTTAAGACAAGTCCGCATGAAAAATTATTCGCATGCGCCTCATCTTTCAGCGTGAAACACGCTGCGGGAATTGGCACCACTGCCGCTTTGCGCGACCGGTTGCCGGGTTTCATCGGGCCCGTCCCTCAACCACTCTGGATAAGGCAAATCCAATTGTTTTCATTATAGCATATCCCGTGCGCTTGTCAAGTCAAAGCGGGTTATGTTATACTTTTTCCATCAAAATTCCCCAAAGCGCGATGGATTTTTCGACAGACTTCTTTGCGGAGGTGGATTCATGTTCGGCCATATATCCGCGCAGTTGCTTGCATCCATACCGTTCTAGCTTCCCTGGTCAATCAGCCATCTTATTTGCTCTTCAATTTTATCGCTTTTCCCCCAAGGATCGGAACCAACATACAGGATATCCATGCGTGGCGTATGATATTGGAAATTGATACCGCAATAGCCCCAGGGTTCAGATGCTCCCGTTATACTCTGTTTGAGCGTTATTCGTTCATAGTATGCATTGGAAGCATAATTCTTTCCTTCATTCCGATTAACAACTGGCTGATCTTCATCATAAAACGTTATCCAAAGAAAGTAACCAGTATAATTCTCCCTGGTAGGCTCACTGAATTCAATGCCTTTCTTAATCGAAAATTCGCTTTCATATTCATCTATCCGGCAAAATTCCCCAGTCTGCGCATCTCGATAATATAAACCAATATCGCTGCAGCCATATTGGCCTTCCAGATTTTGTTTCAAAGTTTCCCCTTCTACGGTGCTTAGCTGATCCAACAGTTGTTCGCTGATCTTAATATCTCCCTTCATAAACAGGGCATAGCCATTTAATATCACAAGAATAACCGCCAGGACCAACACAACCCTTAATCTTTTACGCCATCCTGTGACTCGACGGCTTCCCCTATCCGCCTCACTCATCTTGATCCTTCCTCCCCCTCAATCCCGGCGCTCCCGTTCCTTCCTCAAGAGCGCCTGAAAGCCCTCGTTTTCCCGTTCCATTTGCTCAAAGCTTCCCTGACCCGCAATCTTTCCCTCCTGCAGCAGCACAATCTCATCAAAATTCCGAAGGCAGCTCAGCCTGTGGGCGATGCAAATCAGCGTCCGCCCCTTTAAATGGTTCAGCAGCCGCCCCATGACCCGCTCTTCGGTGGGGTTATCCAGGTTTGATGTGGCCTCATCCAGAATCACCAAACGCTCATCCCTTAAAAAGAACAGCCGGGCCAGGGCCAGCCGTTGACGCTCGCCCCCGGAAAGCGCCGCGCCCTTTTCCCCGATGGGGGTATCCAGCCCCTGGGGCATACGGCGCACCGTGTCCGCCAGCTCCACCTTATCCAAAGCCTGCCAAAGCGCCGCTTCCCCGGCCTCGCCTTCCAACAGGATATTCTCGCGCACCGTGCCATCGAAGACCGGGGGTTCCTGGGGGGTGTAGCTCAAATAGGCATAGAACTTTTCCAGGTTCACCTTGCTCACATCCGCGCCGCCCACATCAATCCGCCCCCCGGCCAGGGGCGTGAGGCCGGTTATCTGCTTAATCAGGCTGGATTTGCCCGACCCGCTGGGGCCCACCAGCCCCACCGAAGCGCCGGAGGAAATCGATAGATTCAAATGGCGGTACACCCATTTCTCCCCATAGGCGCAACCCGCATCCTCAATACTCACGCGCCCATCCACAACGTTGGGCGTGGCTCCGCCCAACAGGCCCGGGGTATCCTGGGCGTTCATAAACGCCTCCAACCTCGCGTAGCCCATCTTGTCCAGCTTAAATTGGACAAACAGCACATTAAACACGGCCACCGGCTGATACGCGCCGTCCAACAGCGCAATCAACGCCACCGCCTGTCCCACGCTCAGGCCGCCGGCAAAGTAGGCGTAGCCCAATATGCCCACCTTCATAGCCCCCACCAACAGCGCAAAGGCGGTGAAAAACGCCTCGTGCACCATGGTCATGCGGGTGCGCGCCGAACAGATCGCCCGCGCCGAGGCCCGGGCCCGGTTGATTTCGGGCAAAAAGCGCCCGCCCAACCGAAACACCACCAGCTCCATGAATCCACGCACCAACCGGGCGCTGAACTGTTCCTCGTTGTCCAATATGCTGCGCTTGATCCGGTACAGGGATTTGAGCAGCAGGTTGCTGAACACAAACACCCCAATATAGCCCAACGCCACCCAAAGGAACACCTGCCGGTCCACCAGGGCGATAAACCCGGCGCTGAACGCCATTTGAGGCGCAAGCTCGGCGGCGATGCGCAAATAAAAGTCAAACAGCATGTTGCGCCCGGCCTGCGCGCCGTTCTCCACCCGCTGGATCAACTCGCCCATGCCGGTTTTCTGCCATTCATCCAGGGCAATGGTGCGCATTTTCTCCAACGCCCGAATTTTGATTTCCAAATAAATGCCGTTCTGCAGCCGCTGTTCGGGCACATTCATCAGATAATAGCCCACGCAGGGCGCAAGCACCATCACGGCATAAAGGGCCAACTGAGCGGCTTCCATGCTGCGCGCGGCAAAGCCGTCCAACAAAATTTGAAACATCCTGTTGGCCCCCGCAGCCATCATGGCCGACAGCACGCCCAAAGCGATATACAGCGCCACATCCCGGGTAAACAACTTTAAAATCCCTGAAAACCGCTTCACGATTCGCTCGCTCTCCTTGTAAGCATAACCCATCCATTCAAGCGGCGCGGTCTGCCCTCACCCATCCCGATGCGCTGGGCAGCGCAGGCAGCACCGGGACTTTAATTCGCTTCACGTTCACACCCTCCATCCAGATATTTTTAACAGTATATCACAGTTTTGAAATCTTCGCCACGGATAATTTCGTTTCAAACCTTGTGCCTGGCGCGGTCATCCCTTATAATGGAAAAAGAAAAATTATTGTTTGAGGAGGCTTCTTCCCATGTCGGAGTATATTTTAAAATCCGGGCGGGCCACCGCCAAGGTCATCAGCCGGGGCGCCGAATTGGCCAGCTTTATCCCTTCGGACGGCCGGGAGCGCATCTGGACAGGCGATCCCGCGGTTTGGTCCGGTCATTCGCCCATCCTGTTCCCGGTGGTAGGTTCGCTCACAGACGATAAAGTGCTCATTGAGGGCAAGCCCTATTCCATGCCCAAGCATGGATTGATCCGCAAGCGGGAATTTTCCCTGGGCCGCCATGGAGAGGATTTTGTGGAAATGACCATTGACTCAGACGCGGATACCCTGGCGGCCTACCCCTTTGAGTTTACGGTTCATGTAATTCACTCGATCACCGAAAAGGGTTTTGAAACCGTCTTCCTGGTGGAGAACAAATCGGGCCGGCCTATGCCCATGTGCATCGGCGGCCACCCGGGCTTCATGTGCCCGGTCTTTGAGGGCGAAGCCTTTGAGGATTACCGGCTGAAATTCGAGTGCGACGAGGACGGAGAAAACTCGCTGGCGCCCAATGGATATATCATTACCGGCACCGAGCGCATGGCCTGTTTTCACAACACCGACACGCTGGCGCTCGACCATGAGCTGTTTGACACCCACGACGCGTTGATTTTGACCAACCTGAAATCCCGGAGCGTGCGGTTGGTCCATAAGGACACCGGCCACGGCGTAAAATTCGATTTTCCCAAGTTCGACGCCCTGGGCGTATGGTCCGCGCCCGGCAAAAACGCGCCCTATGTCTGCCTGGAACCCTGGAGCGGTATCCCGGCATTGGCGAACGAAAGCGGCAACTTTGAGGATAAGCCCTTTGTAAAATGGATTCCGGCCGGGGAATGTTACAGAACCGGTTTCCGCGCAACGCTGATTTGATTTCAGAAAAGGCGTCGTTGGCGCCGGCGCCTTGAATTGATCTTTTACCAAAGTTTGGAGGCGCCTGTATGTGGCAAAAGATAAAATCCGTGTTCATCCTGCCCTACCCGGAGTCTGAACGCGATCAGGTTGAAACCCTTTTGGCCCGGAGGGTCTACTGGAACCGGCAGCTGTTGTATTTCGGGGTGGCTTTCATGCAGCTGAGTCTCTTGATCACTTTCGCGCTCAGGCCCGGCGGGCTGTTTTTGCATGCGAGACGCACGGGATATGTCTGTCTGTATTTTATCCTCCTGGTCTGTTCGCTGAGTGCTTCGATTCTGTTGGCCCGATTGAAGGATCATTCCCCCCGGAGCCAGGAACTCCTGCAAAACATATATGCGGCGTTGGTTTGTCTGTGGAGTTGCGGCATCGCGGTCTTGGACCGGATGGGCGGAGGCGGTATCACGGTATTCTGCTACATGATGCCTGCATTGGCCGCGCTTTGCGTTCTAAAATGGAACGCCGCTTTAATCATCATGGGCGGGAGCTGGTTATTGCTGAATACCGTGCTGCTCATCATGCCGGGCGGGTTTGACGAACTGTTCAACAACGCCATGAACAGCATGTGCGCGGTCACCCTTTCGGTGCTCATCGCCAACCAGCTCTACCGCGCCTACAGTCATGCTCTCTATCAAACCCTGCTGGTTCAGCGCCTGGCCATCACCGACCATCTGACCGGCTTGTATAACCGGCGATATTTGGACGAACGCATTCCCGAGATCCTGGATAGACCGGATGGTCAGGGCAAAATGGCGGTAGCGCTGATGATGGATATCGACCACTTTAAGGATTTCAACGACCGCTATGGCCACCGGGCGGGGGACGAATGCCTGAAAACCCTGGCCGAGGCCCTGCTGGAAGTGGGCGGTTCCAGGGAAATCCACGCGGTTCGCTATGGCGGCGAAGAGCTTTTTATGCTCTGGCTGGACAGCGATCCATCGAAAGCCGCTCAAACAGCTGAGACGCTCAGAAATTCCATTGCTCACCGGCAAATTTTGCATGAAGGAAGGCCTTTGAGCCCGGTTACGGTGAGCATTGGCTTGACCATTGAGCCCCTGGAAACGAATCTTTCGATCGATTCCTTGATCCAACACGCGGACGCGGCCCTCTATCAGGCCAAGACCGAGGGAAGAAATCGAGTGGTTCTGTACTGCAAAAGCGCATGATCGCAAAAGGAACGGCGCGTGGTTAAAAAACCACTCGCCGTTCTTTTTGCCTTAACCACGCCCTGTCTTTCTTTCCACCAGCCGGAGAACTTCGCGCCCGCTCTCTTCATCCGGCGCGTTGACCACCAGCATCAACGCCTCCGGGGACAGCGCGTCCAACAAGGGCTCGATTTCATCCATTTGCGGAACAACACCAGCCCCTTGCCCGCGCGCTGGATGCGCCGGAATACCGGGATAAACTCGCTGGTTCTGGGCTGGCCCGCCACCGGCGTCCACTGAATGGCGTCCAATTCATCCAACGACAGCAACAGATCCAGGTGGCGAATCTGCTCCTGACCGTCCAGATGGTAGATGCTATGATCCAGCCAATGGGTCAAAGCCCGCAATTCAGGCATGACAAAGCGCTCATACATGTCCGGGGAAATCATCACCGAGCAGTCGGCCTGCATCTGGGCGTGGCGTCCCGGACACCAGGTGTGCATCCAGGCGTGGATACTCCCGCCCATATCCGCCTTTTCGATGAGTCCGAACAGCACTTCGGCGGATTGGAAATAGGCTTCAATGGCGCGCTCCACCATGCCATCCAGCACCTCGGGCCGCTCAACCATATCCAGCAAAAGCCGCTCGCTGCCCCTCAGATGCGCCAGACCGTCCAGGATGCCGCAGTTATCCGGAAAAGCCACCATGGCCTGGCCTTGAAGCTTCTCGCACAGGTAGCTCAGCGTTTCGATTTCCTGGCGGTAAAGGGGATGATGTTCGTCAAAAAAGCTATGCTGATCCGCCCAATCCTCCACGCTGGCCTCAAACCAAACCGTATCCCTGGAGAATTTGCATTTGTTGCCGGGCACATATTGGGTCTGGCCCGCGGTACCGAAATTGGGAAATATGCAGGGCAGGGCATCGCCCAGATACACGGTGCGCTCGTCCTGTGCGCGCCATCGGTTTAAAAGGATCTCGCCATCCATATACCATTTTTGCCATTCCTCATCCGTTTGAGGCGCAAAAACACCGGCCTCCATCGGAGCGTCCGCCCTGGGCGCGGTGATGCTCACACAGCACCGGTCCACAACCTCATGATCCCAATAGCCCTCCAAACGGGGACGGATTTCTTCCCAGCGTTCCAAACCCGGCATGACGCTCCCCTCCACTCACAGCCATTACGCGCCTAACAATTCCAGCGCCCGCTTGTACAGCGGATCCAGCTCGCATCCACAGCTTCCACATTCCCGGTTTGCCTGTTCAACAGCCCGGATCAGGCTTTCTTTTTCCCCTCTTCCCTCCAGCCAGGCCCGCGAGGGCCCTTCGATCAAGTCCCATCCAGACCGGGCAAAGGTTTCCAGAATCTCCTTTAGCTCAGCGTTCATATCTTTCCCTCCCCGGTTGTTATGCCTCAGGCCGGTAACTCCAGCCCAAATCATCATGATAAATCATCAGCTTGCTCATGCCGCCATCCACAGTGAGGTTTTCTCCGGTAATAAAATCGTTGGCCGGGTCGCACAGAAACAGCGCGGCCCGGGCGATATCCTCTGGCCTTCCCACCCGGCCCGAGGGATGCTGCAAGCGGTCGCCCACGCTATAATCGGGGGTATAATCCGCCCGATGCTCGCTTCCGGTGTCGATCCATCCCGGGCTTATGCTGTTCACCCGAACCTTATGCATGAGGCTGGCCGCCAGGGCATGGGTCAGAGCCGCGATTCCGCCCTTGGCCGCCGAGTAGCTTTCGGTGTCGGGCTGCGACATAAACGCCCGGGTGGAGGCAATATTCACCACCGCGGCCATGGGACTGAACGCCTTTTGGAACAGCATGGTCAGGTAATAGGGCGCGATCACGCCCACCCGTTGGACATATTCAAAATCCTCATAACCGCAGCGGGAGATCAGCCCACCCTTGGACAGGCAGGCATTGTTGATCAGGCAATCCACTTTTCCATAGGCGGAAATGACCCGATCCGCAAAGGCCTCCAGGTCCCGCTTTTCGGCCACGTCGCCCGGATACCCCATCACCTGAACGCCCATGCCGCTCAGCTCACGGACGCTTTCTTCCAACGCTCCGGCCGCTTTGTCGATGATGGCCAGGCGCGCGCCCTCCTTGCCAAAGGCCCGGGCAATACAGCGCCCAATGCCCAACGCGCCGCCGGTCACCACGCAAACCTTTCCATCAAACCTCATCCAGGCGCCCTCCATTTCTAACGCAAAAGATCGGCAAAATGCGCGCCCACCGACCGGGCCAAGTCTTCCGGAGCAATTTCCATCTGAAGCCCGATTCGTCCGCCGCTGACCACCATGGCGGGCAGCGCCCGGGCGCTCTCATCGATAAAGGTAGGGTATTTTTTCTTCATGCCCACCGGGCTGCATCCCCCGCGGATATAGCCGGTATGCCGGTTGATTTCCTTGACCGGAATCATCTCCACCGACTTTTCCCCGGCCGCGCGCGCCGCCTTCTTCAGATCCAGCTCCCGGGCCACCGGAATCACAAACACAAAGAATCCGCCGCCCTTGCCCTGGGTGACCAGCGTTTTGTAGACTTTATTCACATCCATGCCCATTTTGGTGGCCACGGAAACGCCGTCCACCGATTCCCCGGGTTCATAGGTATGCAGCTGATAGGAAACGCGCATGGCGTCCAATATGCGCATGGCGTTGGTTTTCAGTTCCGACATGAATATTTCAACCTCTTTTAGTTCATTTGTTCATCCAACCGGGCAGCCCGGTCCAGAAGTTCCTGTCTGGCATTCGACAGGGCCTGCCAATAATCCTGCTCGATCAACCAGGTTCCGCTCATCAAAAACAGATGACGCAGGCCACAATCGATCTCCAGCCGCATCCGCTCAATCCAGTTTTCCTTGGACAGTGCGCGGGCCGGAAAGATCGTGCTTTCGCTGTAAAGCAGGTCTTTGCGCTCCACCAGACCGCTATGCAGCGCGATGCTCTGGGCAATCTCCTCCTTGCCGCCGGGGCGCTCGAAATCCGCGTCGCAGAAATGCCCTTCCCCTACCCGGATCATCAAATCCGGTACGACTTTCAGCATGGCCGGAATATCCAGGCCATGCCTCCTGTCCCCCTTGTACATAACCATAATCCCGAGATCTATCCCAGGCGTGCGCATTTTGGAGAGAAAGTCCACAATCTTTTGGCAATTGTAATCCATCCAGGCCTGCACCAGGGGATTTTTAAAGGCATCGCTCTGGTGAATACAGGCCTTTAGCTGCATTCGGGAGATATTTTCCCCCAGGCGCTCGGAAAATTCCCGCAGGCAGTGCGGGCAAAAGCAGCCCTCTATGGCCTGCCCCGCATTGCCCATGCGCAGATCGTCGTCAAAAAACACCCGCTCAAAGCCCATCTGCGCCAGATCCCGCATGGCCTGACGGTTATCCCGCACCAGCGCTTCGTTTACGCAGCCGCAGTAATAAACTTCGCGGCCGTCTTCATCCTGGCGGTATTGCCAGTGGCCGGGCAAAGCCAACTCCAAATCCGGATCATCGGGATTCAACGAGTTGCCCGGATGGCCCACCGGCAGGTTGATGGCCCCCACCGAAAAACCGGCTTCCATCAGGCGCGTCCTGGCCTTGAGCATGGTTTCCGCATCAGCTTCCATATGTCCGTAAAAATAACCCATGAGTTCCATTCGCCGCACGCCGGCCCGGTATATGGCGCTCAATATTTCCCCTATCTTCGGTTCTTCCATCACGGTGCGCGCGCTGATATCATAGCTAAAATCCAAGGCAGATCCCCCCTTTGGCTTCCATTATAACCCGGCTGGACGGGCCAGTTCAAGCCTGTGTTAAAAAAACAGGAACCCTTCCATCCGTCATCCGCATGGAGGCTCCTGTTCATCAAAATATTCAGCCCATGAATTCGCGCATTCGATCCGAACGGCCCTCGCCCAGCACTTCTTCGGCGGTGCCCTGCTCTATGATTTCTCCGTCAGCCATAAAGATAACCCGATCGGCCACCTCCCGGGCGAAGCTCATCTCGTGGGTAACCACAATCATGGTATGGCGCTCCTGGGCCAGCTCGCGCATGACCGACAGCACCTCCTTGGTGAGCTGGGGATCCAGCGCTGATGTGGGTTCATCAAAGCACAGGATTTCCGGATCCATGGTCAGCGCCCGGGCAATGGCCACCCGCTGGCTCTGGCCACCGGAAAGCTGACAGGGATATTGATCCGCCTTGTCCGCCAGGCCCACCTTGCTCAGCAGTTCCATGGCCTTTTCCTTTGCTTGGGCGCGCGTGCGCTTGAGCACATGCACCTGGGCCTCGGTCAGGTTGCGCAGCACTGAAAAATGAGGAAACAGATTATAACTCTGGAACACCATGCCCATTTTCAGGCAGATTTTCCTGAGCTGCTTATCCGGCGCATACACCGCCCGGCCATCCGCGCCGGTGGTGACCATCTCATCGCCATCCACTACTATCCTGCCGCTGTCCACCACTTCCAAATGGTTCAGACAACGCAAAAAGGTGCTCTTGCCCGAGCCTGAGCGGCCAATGATGGCCACCACTTCGCCTTTTTTCACCTCGGCGGATACCCCGCGCAACACGGCGGCGCCGCCAAATGATTTCACGATATTTTCCGCTTTCAGCATAGCGCTCATCCGTATCACCCCTTATAATAATCCATTTTGCGCACGATATAGTTGAACACCTGGGTAATGATCGCGTTCATGACCAGATAGAACAGGCCGGCTACAATCAGCGGCTCCACCGAGGCCGTTCGGGAGGCCTCGTTTTTGGCCGCCCGGAAGATTTCAGAAACCGCGATGACTGTGGCCAGCGAGGTATCCTTCACCAGGGTAATCACCTCATTGCTGGTGGGCAACAGAATCCGCTTAAACACCTGGGGAAATATGATGCGTATAAAAGTCTGCTGCCGGGTAAAGCCCAACACCTTGCCGGCCTCGTATTGTCCCTGGGGAATGGCCAGTATACCGCCCCGATAAATTTCTGCGAAATAAGCGGCATAGTTGAGCACAAAGGCGATGATGGTGGACAGCATGCGATCCAGATTGATGCCCAGCAGATTGGGGATCATAAAATGCACCGCAAAAATCTGAAGCATGAGCGGAGTTCCGCGCATGACCAGGATGTATAACCCAATGGGCGCGCTGAGCCATTTATGCCGGGACATTCTGCCCAGCGCCACCAGCAATCCCAACGGAAGCGAGAACAGCAACGTCATGAAAAAGATGTATAAGGTGTTTTGAAATCCATCCGCCAAGGTGCCGATCAACTTCATCAGCGCTGTGGGATCGTTAAAGTAGCTCATCTTGACCTCCCGTAAATTCCGGCGAGCCCAGGGGCCCGGTTGATTTTTCCTCTATACGCCAATATGGAGAGAGCCGCACGGCCCTCTCCATACCGTTTCCGGTGGGGGTATTCCATCACCGGGTTGCCCTCAAAAATCCGCAGGATTATTCGGCGGCCGCCTCGCTGTTTTCCTCAGCCGCCGCATCGTCGGTGGCCTCAGCCTCGGCGTTCTCTTCAGCCGCCGCGTCGTCAGCGGCGGCCTCTTCGCCGCCCGCCACCTGAGACAGGATGGTCTCGGTATTGCCAAACCATTTTTCCAGGATGGGATCCAGGCTGCCTTCCTGATACAGTTCAATCAGGGCCTCGTTGACCGCGTCGCGCAGGGCCACATCGCCCTTGCGGAAGGCGATGCCGTATTCTTCGTCGGCCAGCTTCTCATCCAGCAGGCGATAGCCGGCCTGCTTGGTGGTGATATAGTAGTTGGCCACCACTTCATCGATCAACACAGCGTCCACATTGCCGGCATCCAAATCCATCAGGGCCACCATGTAGTCGTCAAACTCAGCCGCCTCGGCCAAGGAAGCCTTCAGCTCTTCGGCCTTATCCAGGGCTTCCACCGCGCTGGAACCGGCCTGAAGGCCAACCACCTTGCCGGCCAAATCGTCCAGGGTCTGAATTTCGCTATCCGCCTTCACGCAGACCACCTGGGCGTTGGCGCAATAGGGCTCGGACATTTCCATGGCCTCTTTGCGCTCGTCGGTGATGGTCAGGCCGTTCCACAGACAGTCAATGGCGCCGCTGGACAGCTCCAGCTCCTTGGCAGACCAGTCGATGGGCTGGCACTTCAAGGTCACGCCCAGCTTTTCGCAAACCGCGGTGGCCACATCGATATCAAAGCCCACGATGTTGCCATCCTCATCTCTGAAACCCATGGGCGGGAAATTCTCATCCAGGCCCAGAATCAATTCGCCCTTATCCAGAACAGCCTGGAGCGAATTATCCGCCTCTTCCGCCAGCGCGGGCACGCACAGGGCGCACAGCATCATGACCATGGTCACCAGCGCAAGGATCTTCTTCATAACTCTCCATTCCTTTCGAACGCTTTGATTTAGCGCGTTAAACTGATAACAGTATAGCGTGATTCGGCCGCCCTGTCAATCCCCTTTCGAGAAATCTTGCATTTTTCTGAAATTGGCAAGGACAAATCGTGGAAATCCGCAAATCCCAGCTGCGCATGGGGCGCCAAACCGCCATCATTCCAGACCGCCGGAAGGC
>DVJW01000130.1 GCA_018716505.1 Candidatus Faecaligallichristensenella faecipullorum
GGCCCGGCGGCCCCGGGCGCGGCCATCAGCTTTTCCATCAGCCGCTCCCCGCTGGCAAAGCCCAACCGGGGGCTTTCCAGCCGGCGCGAGACCCAGGAGGAACAAAACCGGTTTTCCGGGCGCATGACCAGCAAAGTAAAGGCCGATTCATTGCGCGGGCAGAGCAAAAGGTTTTTGGGAATGAGGGCGCCCAGCCGCCGGGCAATGGCCGCGCACTCCTCCATGGTATGAGCCGGCGCGTGGCGGGCCAACCGATGGGAAATGCCCAGCCGCTCCAGGGCCTGAATAACCCGTTCAATCTTCTCCTCGTCCGAGATCATCGCCCGCTTCCTCCCCGCGTGCGCACATCCCGACCGGCGAATTGAAAAATCCGGGTGCTTTTCTGATCCACCATACGGGAATAGATGCGCTCGTTATAGCGCGTCAGGATATCGTTGGGCGTCAAATTGGTGGCAACCACCGTGTGCCGCCGGTTCACCATGCGCTCGTTGAACAGGGTAAACAGGTATTCCAGGGAAACATTGCGCAGCAGGGGCTCGGTGCCCAGATCGTCGATGAGCAACAGCTCGCATTCCATCATCATGCGCAGCTCGCCCTGATCGTCCTCGCCCATGTGGGCCTTGCGCATGCCTTCCAGCATGCGGTAGGCCGTAACCTTCAGCACCGAAAAGCCCCGGTCCAGCACCCTTCGGGCGATGCAGTTGAGCAGATAGGTCTTGCCCAGCCCGCTGGGGCCAAACAAAAGCAAGTTGCGCTGCTCATTATTCGGAAACCCTTGGGCGTAATCCTCGCAAAGTTTTCGGATGCGCTCCATGGCCCCGCGCTGACTGAGCCCATTTCCCCCCTGAACATCCTCAGAAAAAAGGCTCAAATCAAAGTTTTCGAAGCACTGCTGCTCCAACCCGGCCATATTGGCGTTTTCATAGGCCAAACTCATCATGCGCCGCTCAAAGCATTTGCAAAAGCGCTTGACCGGCTGGCCCACATAGCCGGTGTCCCGGCATACCGGGCAGTCATATTGAAGCTCCAGCGCGTCGCGTGGAAACCCGGCGGCCTCCAATAGATCCCCCAGGCGCGATCGATTTTGTTGGGCGATCGCCCTGGCCCGCTCCATAATTTCCCTGGCCTTGGCGGGATTTTTCAGGGCCGCGCGGCTGGAATCCATGAGCAGCGCGCGGTTCTCGTCCAACAGGCGGCCAATCTCAGGAGACCGTTCCCGGACGCGCCGCTCCCGCTCCTCCAATTGCCGCTGGTTGCGCTCCCGCTTGAGCGCGTATTCCCCCTGAAGGGTGGTGATGATCTCGCTGCGGCTCATGCTCATTGATTGCTCTCCTCATCAAGCTTCACATTGTTTAAATCAAACACTAACGCATCCATCTGCTCCTGGGTATACTGGCGCTGGGTATATTGCTGGCCGGGCAACGGCTGTTTTTGCGGCCTGCGCGCCTCGCCCGGGCCGTTTTGTATGGGCAATTTGGCCCGGTTGGCTTCCCGGTCGGCCCGCGCCCGCTCCACGTCGGAAATCCCCTTATCCGTCCAATTCTTGAGCACCCGCTCCATATACCGCAGGGGCAGTTGGGTGCCCTTGGAGCATTCGGCCGCGTACAGTATGAGATCGGCGTCCGCTTTCTTGAGCCATTGACCAATCCATTGAATATCCATGACCGTGGGCTTGTGATCCCATCCGCATTGATCGAATACTTTTTGGGCCAAATCGCTGAGCACATGCTGGTCGCTGAGGTAGCGCTTGAGCTGTTTTTCGGTGAGCAGGTTCATCTTTCTAAAGTTATCCACCGAACGCACCAAATCCTCAAAGCTGTTCTTGCCCCGCCGGGCGCAGCGGTTGGCGATCATCAAAATCGCGCCCGGCTCCAGGCCCTGACTCAGCCATTGCCGGTAAATTTCCTGCTGCTCAGGGCTGGGCTGCAGGCTGGCCTGTCCCAGGGCCGTAAGCAGCGCGCGCACCGCCTTTTGCAAGTCCTGTTGTTCGCTCATGGCCGCGGCCATGCTGGCGGCGCTCTGGCCGCTCTCCCGATGGCGCTCCAATATGCCGTTTAAATAACCAAAGGAGGGATTGCGGCCCTTGACCGTCTCCTTGCAGGCATACAGGATGGCCCCCATATCCATGTGCCATTCCTCCAGCCATACGCGAACCAGGTCCACCTCATCCTTGGTGGGCTCGCGCTTGAGGTTAAACTGGCGCAGCACCTGTTTGGCCGCGTCATAAGGAACGGATTCCTTGTACAGGAGCTCTTCGGCCTGCTCCACCGTGGTAACCCCCTGTTCCGCCCATTGCATAGCCAGCTTGTCCATGGATTTCAGCGAGGCCTTTTTGCCCCGCTTGCCCAGCTGGGAGCTCACCAGGAGCAGCACCACGCTCTCAGGCAAGTGCAGCTCTTCCACCCATTCGATGGCCTTGGAAAAATCCTGGGGATGCAGAAGCTTGTCGCTCCCATAGAGGGCCTGGAGGCTGTTGTTGAAGTCCCGATAGCGGTAAAGCCCGTCGTCCTGCCTGGGCTCGCTGAGCATGGTAGCCTTTAAGTTTTGATATACATAGGTGGGCGGCCGGTCGGTGACCCGGGTCATCAGCCCCTGCCGCTCCCAATAGCGGCAGGCGTCCAGCACCTGGTCGTTCTCCATGCCCAAGGCGCGGGCGATTTCCTCAGGCCCCGCGTTACCGGTTGGATGATAGCAGAGCATGAGCCCGTACAGATAGACCCGGACATAGTCCCCGGGCGCCCGGGTCATAAATTCCTGAATAAATAAATTTTCCACCGGGGTAATATCATACATGGAAAAATTATCCGCGAATCCACAAAACGCCATTTCAATCCCTCATTTCACCTTTTTATCATATCATATTTTGCGTATCATTGACAACCGTCCCCGGCCCACACAAAACCGCCATGAAAAAACCTAACCTATTCGGCGCATGGAAATTCTTTTCTTTCCCGGAAAATTGGGGTATAATAAACCATTAGAACCTGTACCCTCAGGGTACACTGAGGGTATCCTGAAGGTAAATAAAGGATAAAGGAGCCGAATTCATGGCGAAATTGATTCTGGTGGATGGATACAGCCTGATGTTCCGCGCCTTCCACGCGCTGCCGCTTTTAAACAACAGCGCGGGGGTGTATACCAACGCGGTGCACGGATTCCTGTCCATGCTGTTTAAGGTCATGGGCGAGGAACAGTGCGAATATTGCGCGGTGGCCTTTGACCTGCACGCCCCCACCTTCCGCCATCTGGATTACCCCGAATATAAAGCCGGCCGGGCCCCTACCCCGGAGGAGCTCAAGCCCCAGGTGGATTTGATTCAGGATCTCTTGGAAAAAATGCACATTCCGCGGCTGGGATTGGAGGGATATGAGGCCGACGACATCCTGGGCACGGCATCGGCCCGCGCCGCGGCAATGGGGGTAGACTGCTTAATCATCACCGGGGACCGGGACGCCTTCCAGCTCGCCGGGGACAAGGTGAGCATCCTGTACACCAAGCGCGGCATCAGCGACACCATCCTGGTTACCCCGGCCTATATTCAGGAGCGCTATGGGGTGACGCCCCTTCAGATGATCGACGTTAAAGGCTTGATGGGCGACAACTCGGACAACATCCCCGGGGTGCCCGGGGTGGGCGAAAAGACCGCGCTCAAGCTGATCCAGCAGTACGGCAGTCTGGAGGAGGTCTTAAACCGTGCGGACAGCGAACAGAAGGGCAAACTGCGGGAGCGGCTCATGCAAAATAAGGATCAGGCGCTCTACAGCAAGTGGCTGGCCACCATTGTGCGCGACGCGCCGCTGGATTTTGATTTGGAGGCCTGCCGCCTGCACGACCTGCAGGACGCCATGCCCATGTTGCACGATCTGGAGTTAAAAACCCTGGCCGGCCGGCTGTCCCAGCTCACCGGATGCGAAAGCGCGGTGAAACGCGAGGATCAGGCGGACGAGCCCGACTGGAAGGAAATTTTGGAATTCTCCGATGCCGGCGCCCTTCATCAATGGGCAAAGAGCCAATCCCCCGAAGCCATGGCCTTATATATTGGAAGCGACCTATCTTTGGCCTTTTCTGACGGCCAGCGGGCGCTGGTGCGCCTGGGCGGCGATCTGCTCAGCCCGGGGCTTCAGGAAAGCGAGGCTTTGGAGGCCCTCCAGCCCTTGCTG
>DVJW01000131.1 GCA_018716505.1 Candidatus Faecaligallichristensenella faecipullorum
CTGTTGAGGCATACATATACGACAAACCTTCTTTCCCACGGGGCAGCACCCAAGGATGTGCAGGAGCTGTTGGGACATTCTGATGTAAGTACCACGATGAACATTTACGCCCACGCCACCAGAGAGGCCAAGCGAACTTCCGCAAGGCTGCTGGATAAGGTTGTAGGGACAGCCTGAAAAAAGTTTCCCTCATTTCTTCTCGCAAGGGAAAAAATGAGGGAAAAGGGCCAAAACGAAGTGGCGAAAACGCTGTAAACGCCAGTGTTTTCAAGGGGTAGAGAAATTTTAACTGAGAAAAAATAATTTTATGAATTTTGTGTTAACGAGAATTGAGGCCGCGCCCTGGGAAGGTTGTATTCCATGGCGGGGCGAAAACCCGTTCGCCCACATGGCGGGCGCTTGTGCCCAATGGCTGGCTGTGATATACGCTCTTCCAGCTTCTGACCGTATGTGGGCTTTTTTGACACCCAAAATGATCCCCCGGCCATTCGCCGGGGGATCGTTTCTTATTGGCCGCGGGAGGCAGGCGGTCTATTCTGCCGCCGTCACCGGGGCGGGGACCGCCGCCTGGCTGTCCCCCTCAAAGGTTACCTTTAAGGTGTAGGGCCCGGGATTCATGGAAATCGCGGCGTAGTAGGTTCCCGCCGGAAGCAGGAACTCGCCCGCGTAGCCGTGCAGGTCGTAGAGCTCCTCTATGCTGACCATGTCCCCGTCATAAAGGATAAGGGCTTGTTGGGCGTCCACCTCGGAGTTCACCACCAGGCGCACCTGGGTTTCCTCAGGCAAGGTGAAGGAATAGTAGTCGTATTCGTCCCATTCGGTGAGCACCCCGCTCACCGTTACCCCGGAGGACAGCGCCTGGGCGCCGTGATAATCGTCGTTTTCCCCGGTTTCATCGCAGGCACAGGGTTCGCTCAAAACCTTGACGCGAAAATCGCCGGTGCTGGAAGGGGTGCCCATGCAGCGCAGGTAATACAGCCCGGGTTCCAGATAGTATTCAAAATCAGTGGTGTCGGGCGCGCCCTGGGTGCCGTTGAGATAGCGCGCCTCCTGACTGATCAAATCGGCGTCCAAAAGGTCAAAGCCGGCGTTGGGATAAAAAGCCTGCACCCGCACCGTGACCTTGCCCACCTGATCCACGGTAAACGGGAAATAATGATACTCATTGGGGCGCATTTCCCCGTCGATCCATTCGGCGTTGACGGCCAACGGGTCGTGGTCGACCTTGACCGTTTCATCGGCATACGCCACCCCCGCGCACAGAGCCAGCGCCAGGACCAGAATCAGCATTTTGCTTCCATATTGCCTGAACATTTTCGCGTCCTCCCCCTGCATGGTATTGTATTTCCCCAGCCCCCGTCAATCGCCCCACATGGGCTTGGTGGAACAGCGGCGGTACTGGGTGACCGAGCCGTCGTCCCCGGCGTCGCAGGTGATGTTGCCCTGAGCGTCCATCTGATAGTGCACGGTGTAGTTTTCGCCGGTGACCACGCTGACCCCGTAGTCATGGATCAGCGCGCCCTGGGATTCGGTAACGAACTCGCGCACCATAAAGCCCTCGACTTCCTGGCCGTACTGTTCCCGCTGGGAGATGACAAAGTAGTCGCTGGTGCCGTACAGCCGCACCAGGGAAATGTACAGCGTCAGGTCGTCGTACACCTGAATGCCGTCGTAATCCCTCATCACATCGTGCAGATACGCCCCGCCCCAGTTATCCTCGGTATTCTGGCCCATGAGCATAGTCACGTCCTGAAACGCAACAGAGGCGGGATTTTGGTAGATCTCGGATTGGATATCCTTCCGCGACTGCAAATACTCCGGGCTGAATTCCATGGTAAAGGAGCCGTCCTTCAGCCCATACAGCCGCACATCCCCGTTGGGGCCGCTCAAGCTGCCGTCCGCCTCAGCCTGAAGCACCAATTGTTCCATGCCCCGGGCCATATCCGCGGCGCTGTAGTTGTACAGATCGCAATAATAGACCCCTTCCCGCTCCGAATCGCCGCGGATCGCCGCCTCAAGGCCCACGCCCGGGGCGTAGAAGGTGCCCACCCAGCCCTGGCTGGGTTCGGCCCCGGTCTGGGGCAGGTGGCCGGGGCGGGTCAGATAGTCGAAGATCCCGGCGTCGCTGATGAACCCGTCGGTGGATTCGGCCCGGCCAATCCCGCCGCCCAGCGCCAGCAAAAGCAACCCGCAGATCACAAGCCAGGCGCCCATATGAACCGAAGCTTTCTTAGAGGAATACAAAAGCGCCACCCCCTTAGCCTTCATAATACATCGTAATTTCCACAATAAACGAAAAAATCCTGCCGTAGGCCCAAAGATTCGCGGCGGGAAAATGAATGGGCACGGCTCTTCCTTTTATTGGAATTCGCGATCCGCGCGAGGCAAAGGGCGCCGGCCGCGACCGAACCGGATGCCCCGCGGAACTATGCTCAGGTGGGCAGATACCGCTCCACAAAGTACCACTCGGGATACAGCGCCTTGTAAACCACATAGCCCTTGCCGTTGATGCCCAGTCCATCGACGCGAATTTCCTCCGGCGGCGCGGCCAAATCGGTTTCTCCGATACCGTCACCCAGCGCTTTCAGCACCGCTTCCGCCCCCAGGGGGCTGTAATACAGCGTCACGTCCCCCTCGGGAAGCGCGCAAGCGAAGCCCAACCATGCCGCTTTCCAAACGCCCGTCGATATACTGCATCCCGCTGCGGTAAAAGGCCATTTGATCCTTCCGGTTCAGTTCTTCAAAGTCGAGAAATTTGCCCCGGGCCAATTGGGCGAGCGCGTCGAGGCTTTGCCGGTTCTGCTCCACAAAGGCCTTTGCGGATTCTGCGTCCAGCGTCTCGCCCATGACAAGCGCGCCGGAAAGCGCGATGAGAAGGAGCGCGCCCACAAAAATCAAACCATTCCGGATGGTTCGGCACTTCCTCACCCTGGTCACCGCCTTCAAAGGTAGAATTCCCCCAAGGCCCCGGCAACCGGCGCGGCCCCGGGGGGAATGGGAGGGGCGTTCAATGGTCAAAATGCGCCGAAACCTCCTTGAGCTTTTCGATAATCGGCAGATGCTGGGGACAGACCGCCTCGCACTGGCCGCAGGCGATGCAGTCGGCGGCCCGGCCGAAGGATTTGGTCAGGTTGTTGTAGGAGGAAAAATTGGCCGTCCAGCCCTTTTCCTCCAGATTCTCGCGCATATCCTCGTTATAGAGCGAGAAATATTTGGGGATGGCGATGTGCCGGGGGCAGCCCTCGGTGCAATAGGCGCAGCCGGTGCAGGGCACCGCAATCTGGGCGTTGATGATCCCGGCCACCTGATGGGTCAGGGCGGTTTCGTCCGGATCCAGCGGCTTGAAATCCTCCATATAGCTCAAATTGTCGGCCATTTGTTCCACATTGCTCATGCCCGAGAGCACCATCATCACGTTATCCAGCGAGGCCGCGAAGCGAATGGCCCAGGACGCCACCGACATATGGGGTTCCCGCGCCTTGAGCAGCTTTTCCGCTTCCTCGGGCACCTTGGCCAGGGTGCCGCCCTTGACCGGCTCCATGACGATGACCGGCTTGCCGTGGCGCGTGGCCACCTCGTACACCTCGCGGGAGCGGATCCATTCGCTCTCCCAATCCAGATAGTTGATCTGCAGCTGGACAAACTCCATCTCCGGATGTTTGGTCAGGATTTCGTCCAGCAGTTCGGGGCTGTCGTGGAAGGAGAAGCCCGCATGGCGCACCAGGCCTTTGGCCTTTTTGTCCAGAAGCCAGTTAAAGCAATCCAGATTTTCGTATTTGGGATAGCTGCCCGATTCGATGCCGTGAAGCAGGTAATAGTCGAAATAGCCCGCCCCGGTCTGCTCCAGCTGCTGGTTGAACAGGGCGTCCCGCTCCTCCAGGGTGTTGAAAAATCCGCTGTGCAGCTTGGTGGCCAAAGCAAAGCGCTCCCGGGGATAGCGGTCCACCAGCGCCGCCTTGGCCGCGCTCTGGCTGGCAAAGCCGTTGTACATGATGGCGGTGTCGAAATAGGTAAAGCCCTTTTCCATGAACATGTCCACCATTTGCTTGAGCTGTTCGATGTCCACCTTCGAGGCGTCGGCCGCGTCCAACTGAGGCAGGCGCATCAGCCCGAATCCCAGCTTTTTCATTTCCATCAACTCCTCTTTCTTTTTATGAAATGCCTTGGCGGCTTTTCCGGCGGTCTTTTTGAGCCTTGGGAATCCGCCGCCTGCCCATTGAAATCCCGCTTTCGATGGAATCCAGCTTGCAAAAAACCGCCCCTGATAAAATCAGAGGCGGCCAGCGTGCCGAAAAAGCCGGCACACTGGCTTCGCTTTCGGCTCTTTATTCCTTCCACGGCCCGATGATGTACTTGCCCTTGGCCCGGAGCGCCGGGTCGGACAATATGGCCTCCAGCTTGGAAAGCGGCGCCACCTCGGCCACCATGCTGCTCACGTCGATGCGGCCCGAATTGATTAAATCCAGGGCCCGCTGCTGGGTGTAGGGGTTGATGAACGAGGCCTTGAGCACAATTTCCTTTTGGAAGATCTCAAAGGGCTTGATGCTGAGCTCGTCGTCCGGCTTGGTGAGGCCGAACATCATGACCACCGAGTCCTTGCCCGCCAGCGAGATGGCCTGCTGCAGGGTGGAAACCCGGCCCACGCACTCGATGACCGTGGAAACGCGGCGCACCCCGATTTTTTGAAGCTCCCCGGGAATATCCTGCTTCAGCGGGTCAAAGGCATGGTCCGCGCCCAGCTTCAGGCCCATCTCCCGCTTGGACTCCACCGGCTCCAGCAAAATCACCTGGCTGGCCCCGGAAAGGCGGGCCAACTGCACCATCAACAGGCCGATCATGCCGCCGCCGATGACCAGCACCACGCTGGACGGCTTGATTTCGCAAAGATCGATGCCGTGCAGGCAGCAGGCCACCGGCTCGCACATGGCGCCCTGCTCATAGCTGGTGCCCTCGCTCAAATGATAGACCTGGGATTCGTTCACCGCGCAGTACTGGGCAAAGCCGCCGTTGACCGTGGTGCCGATGCCCACCATGTGCTCGCAAAAATGGCCGATGCCGCTGCGGCAATATTCGCACCGCCCGCAGAGCTGGTTGGGATCCACGCACACCCGGTCGCCCACCTTCACCGAGCGCACGCCCGGGCCCACCTGCTCCACCAGGCCCGCGAACTCGTGGCCCAGGATGGTGGGCGGGGTGGTGTCGGCCGCGCCCTTGTCGCCCTCGTAGATATGCACATCGGTGCCGCACACCCCGCAGGCCATGACCTTAATCAGCACATCGTGCTCGCCCAACTGGGGCATGGGGGATTCTTCCACCTTGATGTCGTGTTTGCCGTAAAATACCGCGGATTTCATGGGTATTTCCCTCCTTGATTTCCCGAACGTACTATTTTTTCTTGAAGATAATCAGTTTGCTGGCAAAGTAGTTGAGGATGATGACCATGATGTTGCTGAGCAGCTTGGCGATCCGGTCGTCCATGAGCCAGAACGCCACCGCCGCGTTGACAAAACCATAGTCAAAGCCCAGCGACAGCAGCCGCGCCGCAAAAAACGAAAGGATTTCCCTGACCAGCGCCTTGCCGCGCCAGGCGTTGTTTTTAAACACAAACACCTTGTTGGCCCAATAGGCGAACAACACCGACAGCAGCCAGGCCAATGTGATGGCCGGGTTGATGCCCAGGGGACCGGAGGTGAGCAGGTAAACCACATAGTTGATGATCGTGGTCAACACGCCCACAATGCCATACACCACCAACTCCCGAAAACCGTCCGACAGAATAAATTTCTTGAGTTTCTCCATCATCTTTCGTGCATTAACTCCCATTCAGTTGGCCAGCTGATCCAACAGCCGGGCCCATTTTTCCCGCTCTTCCGCGCCGCCGCCCAATAACGGGCGGAAGCCCAGATACAGATAGGCGCGCAGCGCCTGGGCATTGTCCCCGCACAGGGTTAAACAGGCGTCCTGATACTCCAGCCTGCCCAGCAGGCCCAGCCCATAGCCGGCCAGCTGATAGTGGGTTTCATGGACGGGCAGGCTGGGATTGGCCATCAGCCATTGAAGCGTGCCCTGGCCCCCGTCGAACCAGGCGGTCATGGTGGCGATCTCCCGATGCGCCTCGTCCAACATGAACACCATCCGCCGGTTTAGCAAGGGCCTGTCCATCCAAAAGCTGTGGTCAAAGGCGCTCTCGGCCTGGGCGTTGTTTTCAAACAGGCCGGATTCTATGCCCAATCGCGCCCAGACCGCCTCATCCCCCGGGGTATAAAACCGGAATTGCGCCCGGGACACCCAGTCCTCGGGCAGGCATAGATCCGGCCGAAACAGCGTCATGGCGTATAACCCTTGATTGAACACGGTGGTATTTCCTCCAATAAAATATTATGGATCAGTATCCTGGGTAAAAGCCGGGCGTACAGATGGCCCATGGCCGGAATGATCCGCGCGCGTACGGTGGAAAAATCCTGGCCCATGGCCCGGGCCATCAGCAGCATCTGGACCCCAAAGGCGCTGTAGCGGATATCCCGCATCAGGCGGAAACCCGCCCGCTCATAAAAGGCGATGCGCCTGAGCCGCGTCTGGCGTTCGGCTTCATCTTGGGCAAAATTCGGATGTTCCACCTCCAGAATCAGACAGGCCGCGTCCTGGAAGCGCTGCGAGAGCAGGTTCAGCAGGGCGCTTCCGCAGCCCGCGCCCCGCATTTCGGGCTCGATGGCCAAAAAGGTGATCAGGATGTCCGGGCCCTGGCGGGCATACAGCGCGTAGCCCGCAAACGCC
The DNA here is from genome assembly GCA_018716505.1 of Candidatus Faecaligallichristensenella faecipullorum. Classification (GTDB taxonomy): domain Bacteria; phylum Bacillota; class Clostridia; order Christensenellales; family Aristaeellaceae; genus Faecaligallichristensenella; species Faecaligallichristensenella faecipullorum. Next base: position 6,775 of record DVJW01000131.1, read on the forward strand.
CCGTCCCGGTAAAGGCCCAGGGCATGACAGGCGCCGCGGGCCAACAGCCCCTTGAGCTGAAGCCGCCCGGGCCGCTCGTTCCGGGGAAAATCCCGCTCCATGCGCGCGTACAGGCCGGAAAATTCCTCCATGGGGTAATCCTTGAGCACAAACTCAGCCACCCCGCACCTCCAGGGCCATGTCCGGCCGGTTGGTGATCACGGCCTCCACCCCGGCGTCCATGAGCCGCTTCACATCCGCCGCCTGGTCCACGGTCCAGGGGTGGGCCCATATGCCCTGGGCCTTCAGGGTGTCCATCATGCCCGCCTCGTAGAGCAGCGAATAGCGGGGATGCACCGCCTGGGCGCGGTGGGCCTTGACGGCCTGAACCACATCTTCCAGGGGTTTTCCGTACAACAGTCCCACAGGCAGGCTGGGGTCAATGGCCTTGACCCGGTCCAGGCTTTCAAAATTAAACGAGGAATACAATACCCGCTGGGTCATGCCCATTTCCCGGGCCAGATCCACGCACTTTTGCTCGATGCCCGGATAGTCGAAATCCGTGGTCTTGAGTTCCACATTGACCGTGAGGCGGGTGGGCAAAAGCAGCTCGTATACCTCGCGCAGGGTGGGGGCCTTGGCGCCCCGGTAGGCCTCAAAGCGCACCCCAAAATCCAGTTCCTTGATTTCCGAGAGGGTCATTTCTTTAATCAGGCCGCTTCCGTTGGAAACCCGGTCCACCCGCTCGTCGTGGGCCACCACGATCTCGCCGTCCCGGCTCAAATGCACGTCCAGCTCCACTCCGTCCGCGCCCATTTTTATGGCCAATTCAAAGGCCTCCAGCGTGTTTTCGGGCGCATACGCCGACGCGCCCCGATGAGCCCATACCTTCATGAACGCCACCGCCTTTCCGATTGCAAAATCATCTTTTTTCTGTTGATCCGGCGGGCCCGCGCCCGTCAAACGGGGATAACGGTTAAAATCTCTCCGGCCTCGCATTGGGCCGCTTCCACCCGGCCCCGGCCCAGAATATTGCCCATGCGCAGGCCCTTGGGCAGCATCACCCGCACCGTCCCCGAGCGGTCCGGGATGAGCTGGGCCACCTTCAGCGCGCCCTTTTCCCAGGCGATGTCCACGGTAATCCCGCCCCGGGCGCGCAGGCCCGTGACGCTTCCCTCCGTCCATTGCCCGGGCAGGGCGGGCAAAAGCTCGATAAAGCCCTCATGGCTTTGCAGCAGCGCCTCGGCCATGCCTGCGGTTCCGCCGAAATTTCCGTCGATCTGGAAGGGCGGGTGGTTGTCCATGAGGTTGGGCAGGGTGGACTTGGCCAACAGCGCCTGCACATTTTCGGCCACCAGCGGGCCGTCGCCCAGGCGCGCCCAAAGGTTGATGATCCACGCCCGGCTCCATCCGGTATGGCCGCCGCCGTTTTGCAGCCTGCGCTCCAGCGAGACGCGCGCGGCCCGGGTGAGCTCCGGGGTCAGGTTGCGGCTCACCTGATGGCCCGGATACAGGGCGAACAAATGGCTCACATGCCGGTGACCGGGTTCCGGTTCTTCATAATCCTCGGACCACTCCATGAGCTGGCCAAAGCGCCCGATTTCGGGCTGGGGCAGCCGGGCCCTCAGGCCCTCAAAGCGGCGGGGGATCTCCTCGCCCAGGCCCAAATCCCTGGCGCCCTGGATGACGGCCTCAAACAGCGCGGTCAGAATCTGGCTGTCCATGGAGGCGCCCATGCACAGGGCCCCCTTTTCCCCGGAGGGCAGGATATAGGTGTTCTCCGGGGAGACCGAGGGGCTCACCACCAGCCGTCCCCTGCCGTCTTCGATCAGGGTATCCTCAAAGAATTCCGCGGCCTCCAGCATCAGGTCATAATACCGCTTCAGGAATGCCCTGTCCCCGGTGAAGCGGTAGTGCTCGTGGATGTGAAGGCACAGCCAGGCCGCGCCCATGGGCCAGAAACTGGCGGTCAGACAGCAATCCTGGGGCGCGCAATCCCCCCAAAGGTCGGTGTTGTGGTGGGCCATCCAGCCCTTGGCCCCGTACATCTTCCGGGCCACCTCCCGGCCGCGGGGCTGCATGGCGCGCAGGTGCTCAAACAAGGGCAGGTGCATCTCGCTCAAATTGCAGACCTCGGCCGGCCAGTAGTTCATTTCGGTGTTGATGTTGATGGTGTATTTGCTGTCCCAGGGCGGCAAAAATTCCTGATTCCATATGCCCTGCAGGTTGGCGGGCAAACTGCCCGGGCGGCTGCAGGAGGCGAGCAGATAGCGCCCGAACTGGAAATACAGGTTGATGAGCCCGGGATCAAACCCGCCCTGGGCCACCTTGGCCAGCCGCTCGTTTGTGGGCAGGGCGGCCATGCCCGCGTCCTCGGAAAGCTTCAGGGCGCACCGCTCCATAATGGGCCGAAAATCCTCGATATGGCGCGCCTTCAGGGCCTCATAGCCCGCGTCCTGGGCCTGCTCGATGCGCTCCAGGCAGGCAAGGGTGGGATCTTCTTCCCGAAAGCTGGTGGCCCCGGCCACATACAGCACACAGTTGGCCGGGAGAAGCAGGGTGTCGCCCAAAATGGAAACCCCATCGCCCAGGGCGCGCGCCACCAGCGAGAAGCGCACCCCGTCCGGCCCGGCCTGGCCGGACAGGAGCAAGGTGTTCCCGGAAAGCGCCCGGCTCTGCTCATAGTAATGGGAGCGGCGCAGCAGCACCCGGGCGGGCGCGCCGGTCAGACTTATGGCCATGACCCGGTTGGGATGGCTGATAAAGCATTCCCGGGCAAAGGCGCGGTCCCCCATCCTGTATTCCACCCGGTGGACGCCGCTCATCAGGCAGAGCTCGCGCCGGTAACCGCTCACCCCGTCCCGGGGCTCCAGGCCCCGCATGTCCGTGCGGCTCAAATCCCTGAGGGAAAGCAGCGAGGCCATGGGCTCGATCTGCTGCTGAATCATCAAATCGCCCAAGGGCTCGTAGTGGCGCTGATATTCCGGGGTGGCGCCCAGGGCGACTTCGGCCAGTCGCTCGGCCTCATGGATTTCGCCCCGGCGCAGCAGCGCGCGCACCTTTTCCACATTTTCCCTGGCGTTGGGATTGACCCGGTCGCGGAAGGCGCCATACCAAAGGCTGTCCTCGTTGAGCTGGATCCGGTCCACCTTGGTTCCGCCAAAGACCATGGCGCCCATGTAACCATTGCCCAGGGGCAGCGCCTCGTTCCAGGCAGAGGCCGGGCTTTTATACCATAATGTATTCATGAGCTTCCCCCTTTATGCTACAAAATCCCAAAAAAATCGACAGTCCGGTTCGTTTTTGAAAGGGTACCCTCAGTGTATTGTAACATAGCCCGGGCAAAGAGTAAATCGGGTTTTCCATCAGTGCGGGGGCGGGCGCTTGGGGGGAAGGGCGGCCTGTCCCCCGGAGAGCCCGGTTGCAGCGAGGCGTGCGCGATGTACCATCTGCCTTTTGCCGGGGATGGACTGAAAAAATAAAATCCACAAATGTATTGACAACACCTCGGAAAGAGGATTATGATCTAAAAAATTCTGTTTTCTCCGTATATCAGCGGCACAGCATATTTTTATAAAGGGGAAGGGATGAGTATGGAAAAAATCCAGAAAGCGCCGGAAACCATGAGCTCCAGAGAGCGGGTTATCCGCACGTTTCATTATGAAAAAACCGACCGGGTGACCATCGGCTATGAGGCCAACGCCGGCATCGACGCCCGGGTAAAACAGGCGCTGGGCGTTTCCACCACCGAAGATCTGTATCAGGCGCTGGGGGTGGATTACCGGGGCATTTCGGCCCCCTATATTGGCAAACAACTGTTTGAGGTGCCCGAGGGCCGGGCGGTGGACCAGCTGGAAGGCTGCGTCATGCGCAAGGTGGAACATCCCTCGGGATTTTACTGGGATTTCTGCGATTTCCCGCTCAAGGACGCGGAGGACGAGGATTTCGAGACCTTCCCGGTGCCCAATCCCGACGACTTCGACTATGACGCGGCCCTGGAGCTGGCCAAATCCTACGGAGGAAAATACGCCCTGCATGTGGGCAACGCGGGCATGCCGGACATCATCAATTCCAACGGGCGGCTGATGGGCATGGAGGACGTGCTCTGCCACCTGATCACCGGAAACGAGGCCGCCCTGGATTTTATCCGCAGAAGGGCCGCCTTCCACCTGGGCATGCTGGAGCGGCTGCTGGACAAATGCAAGGGATACATTGATTTCCTTTGGATGGGCGAGGATCTGGGCACCCAAATCGCGCCCCTGATCAGCCTGAACCTGTACCGCTCCACCTTAAAGCCCATTCACCGGCAGTTCGCCCAACTGGCCCAGGCCTACAACATCCCCTCCATCATCCACACCTGCGGCAGCTCCAGCTGGGCCTATGAGGACTTCATCGAGATCGGCATCAAGGGGGTGGACACCCTGCAGCCCGAGGCGGCCAACATGTCGCCCGAGTATCTGGCCGGACATTTCGGGGGCCGGCTGAACTTCCGGGGCTGCATTTCCACGGCCGGCCCGCTGGCCTACGGCACCAGGGACGAGGTCGTCGAGGTCTGCTTAAAAACCCTGGAGATCATGATGAAATGCAGGGGCTATCATTTCGCGCCCACCCACGCCATTCAGGACAACACGCCCACCGAAAACGTGATCGCCATGTATCAGGCGGCCCACGACTTCGGGCGGTACCAGTAGTATTAAACCCAAAGGGGTTGTCTCACTAAAGCGTTTTCCCCGCAAAAGATATGCAAACCGCCTAAAGCCCTTGTATAATGGGGATTTAGGCGGTATTTTCATGCCGTTTTGTCGCTTAAATATACTTTGGAAGGCTGGATGATACTACGCGATATTCACGAAAAACGCGTTGAGATAACGAGTGATTTGTGGTATGCTTCATTATGTTGATTTTTACCTGCTTGCAGCGGCAGACGACGGGGGTATCAGGCTATGGCAAAGAAGGAAGCAAACTTTGATTTATACATTCACGATTTGCTTGTTGAAGCAGGAATACAGGCAGACACGCAAGGCAGTAACGTGTTTGAAATCAACAATGCCTTGAAAGCCGCTTCAAAGTATCAGACGGGCAATACAGGGTACCCGGAATATGTCGCCGTTGTTCGGGATTTTGTTCTTGTGATGGAAGATAAGGCAGACAGGGCGAATCTGTGCTTGATGGAAGATGGGCAGATTTCACAAACCATAACGGCAACACGAGATTATGCCGTCAATGGCGCGTTGTTCTATGCACAGCATATCATAGAACATACAGCTTTCAAAAAGGTGTTTGCCTTTGGCAATGCAGGCGATAAAAAGCATCACATTCTGCGTCCTGTCTTTGTAGACGAACAGGGCTATAAAGTCCTGCCCGATGTACAGACGTTTGAAAACTTCTCTGATAGCCATATACAGGAATACTATCAACGTATTGTGCTGGGGCAGGTTCCCCCGGAAGATATTGAACTTGCCGATATACTCAAAAAGGCTAAGGAATTGCACGAATATCTGCGCAACTATGGCGGGCTGGGTGAAGATGAAAAGCCCCTTGTTGTGTCAGCAATTCTGCTTGCCCTGCGTGAACAGAAATACGGTTTCCGGCTTGATATGTTGGTCGGCGATACTGTGCAGGGCAATACAGACGGTGAAATCCTGTACAAATACCTTGAAAACAATCTGCGCCGGGCAAAGGTTTCACCCGACGTAAAAAAGGAACGTGTCTTGAATCAGTTCACCTTGATAAAAGACAGGCCGCAACTGAATACGATAAGGGAAGATTTGCAGAAATCGCCGCTGAAATTCTTTGCTGAATACATCAACAAAAATATCTTTCAGGCATTGATTTCA
>DVJW01000132.1 GCA_018716505.1 Candidatus Faecaligallichristensenella faecipullorum
TTCCAAGATTGAATCCTGATCGATAGAATATTAAGGAGGAACGATCCCATGAACAATCCCATCGTGACCATTGAAATGGAGAACGGCGATATCATCAAGGCCGAGCTCTACCCCGAAATCGCGCCCAACACCGTGGCCAGCTTTGTAAGCCTGGTGGAAAAGGGCTTTTACGATGGCCTGATCTTCCACCGGGTCATTCCAGGCTTCATGATCCAGGGCGGCGACCCCACCGGAACCGGCATGGGCGGCCCGGGCTACACCATCAGGGGCGAATTCAGCGGCAATGGTTTCAAAAACGACCTCAAGCACACCCGGGGCGTGCTGTCCATGGCGCGCTCCATGATGCCCAATTCCGCAGGCAGCCAATTCTTTATCATGCACGCCGACGCCCCTCATCTGGACGGCCAGTATGCGGCCTTCGGCAAGGTCATTGAAGGCCTGGACGCGGTGGACACCATCGCCTCCACCCAGACCGGACGCGCCGACCGTCCGGTCAACGACCAACGCATGGCCAAAGTCACGGTGGAGACCTTTGGGGTAAACTATACGCCCGAGACCTTGCCCGGACGCTAAAGCATGGTAAAATCCCAGACCGGCGGCCGCCTTTTAAGCGACCGCCGGTCTGTTTATATTCACTTTAATTCGATGCGCAGCACGTCATCCGCCTTGAGTTCAATTTCCTCCGGAATGGAGATCGAATCCACCTTCAAGTCAAATTTCCGTTCCGATCCATTCAAACAAAGTTTCTGAATCCGCTCGATTCCGGGAATCGAAACCGTTTTCAGCTTCAGACAACCCTGGCTGAGCCTGAGCTCGAACCGGCTTTCCTCAAAGTGTGCCCTGCCCCAGGCCCCACCCATGGACCAGAAGAAGCGTCCTTCTTTCTGCTTAGGCGCAAATTTCAGATATCCATGGGCCGCGTCACACTCAAAGCCGGACATGGCGATCAAAAGTCCCCAGCTGGCCATGGCGCGGGCGTAGTAGAAGCCGCACTCCATCTCGTTCCACGGGCTTCTGCGCACCCCGTCGAACCGGCGGCGCACCGCGCTCACCAGATGTTCCGCCTCTTCCATCATGCCCTGGTAGAGGAGCAGCGTGGCCACCTGATACTCTATGCCGGTCCATACCTCCCCGGAATAGACGAAGGGGAAACGGGGCGTCCCGCCGTTGGGCCAAGAGCACAGCACCAACCCGGGCTCATCCTGGGCCACATACAGCCGCTGCAAACACTCTTTCCGCTCCGGGCCGGTCAGGAAATTATGCCGGTATACCGCGCGAATCGCGCTGTTCAACCGGTCTTCAGACAGCAGCCGGCCCAGCCCTGCCAGATAGGCCATGGTCTGACCCAGCAACTGATCCGACAGACAGCCCTCGCCGAATTGATAGGGATATTGATCCACGTTTTCCAACCGTTGGCAATAGAACTCCCCCTGCCAGCACAGCTCGTCAAACCGCTTTTGAGCGCGCTCGAACAGTTCTTCCATCTTCCCGGCCCGCTCGCCGTCCCCCATCTCCCGGGCCATGGCCGCCATAGCCTTGATGGCGCCCAGCTCCATAACCGCGGAAAGTGGATTGGGGCCAAAGAACTCAATGTCATAGGTATTGTGCTGGCGGGCTTCGGGGACCCCGTCGCCATCCTGATCCCATTCGCGCAGGCCGAATTCAAAGGCGCACACCACGCTGGGGTAAATTTCTTCCAGATAAGCCCTATCCCCGCTCAGCTTCCACTCGCGCCAGGCGCGCATGATGGTTCCGAATTGGCCGTCCGCAGCCGGATACATCCCCCAATCCGGCATGCCCAAGCGGCGCTGCGCCCGGAAGGTCATCTTGCCGTCCTCGTTGGTTTCCACCAGGAATTCATTGCGCCGCGCGCTCTTTTCCAGCTCCGGGAACAAAAACGCCACGGTCTGGGCGTAATTCCAGACATGGGTGCAGGTTCCATGGCAGCTGCCCATCTGCTCATGGCTGCCCTCCCAACCCATGAAGGTGCCGTCCTCCATGCGGAAGCAGGTATTGCTGCGCAAAACCGCGATATTGCTGGCCACCGCGTCCAGCATGGATTCGGGCAGGCTGGAATCATACAGCGCATCGGCAAAGCGCCGGCTGGCCGCCTCCAAACCATTCAGACGGTGGATCAGCGAGCGGCCCACCTGAAAGGCGTCGCCGTATTGAGTGGCATAATAGTTTTTCATGGTTTGGCCGTCGTTATCCCCGGCAAACCACCCCCGAATCCGATTGGGCACATACCAGCTCAGCACAAAGGTAAACCGCGCCCGCTCTCCGGGGGCAATGGTCTTGCGCACCCCAACGCTGCCCACCACGCAGGACTCGGGTCCCACCACACTGAACTTGTCATCGCCGTCCTGGCTTTCGATAATGCCCTTGGAAAACTTGCTCCAGAAATCCATGATCCCGTCGTACCAGCCGCCCCGATACCACATCTTGAGCAGCTCGGCATCCGGCTCCGGTGTGAGGATCGCGTTGTTGGCATAGTGCAAGTCATCCTCGGGCACCGCATGGCCAGTCATGAACACGCCGGACAAATCCGCTTCCCGCATGGCCAGATTCTCGCAATCCGGGGAAACCAGCACATTGTCAAAGCAATCCGACCCGCGATAGTTGTGGATATTGCCCATGCTGGAGGCCAAGAGCACCTGGGCTTCACAGCCCGACCGGTTCTCCACATCGATATGAAAAACCGCGGCGGGCATGCCCGAATCCTCGGCATTCATGGGTGCAAAGGGAGTAAACGCGCTCATATGCACGCCAAAGGGCAAGGTCGAATCCTCAAAATCAATCTCCGCAAAGGGATAGCGCACGCACATTGTGGAGGCCTTAAACCGCTTAAGCCCCATGGTGGTTATGGGATGATAGCCGCGCCCCTTGTAAAAATCCGGGAACTGCTCGGCCTCCACCACCCGGGTATCGGTCTTATCTCCCCATTGGGCGTGCATACCGAAGAAACTGTAAGGAACTTTCACATCCAAAGAGGGCCGGTTGAAGATCTGAAAATCCTTCAAATGGCCGGAGGCATGCAGGGAAATGGTCCCCGTTCCGATGCCCCCCAGGGGAAAATCCGCGTGCTGCATGGTGTTGTCAAACTGTCTCATTTTGTATTCTCCTGCTTTTTAACTTTTATTTCCCTTGAGCCCTCCGCGCCTCCACCGCCCGTCCGATGGCAGATAGCTGGCGCACGAAAGCCTCCGGAATACGTCCATCCGGTTCGATGGGTACATCCCAGCTGACCACTCCGCCACCCATAACCACATGGGCGGTATACGCACCAGCCAATTCATCGGAAAAGCGGGGCTCGCTTCCCCGGCACCAGGTGGACCCCAGATAGCTCAACATATGGAACTGCGCCCCATCCACCGAGGCTCCCGGACAGGCGGGCAGCGCTTCGGCAATCTCACCGGCGGTATAGTCCTCCTCCTCGCAGAGCCGGATCACCGGCAGCAGCACCCCGGGATTGAAGGCCAAGATGCTGTCCGGATTGCCCGCGCGCAAAGCTGCGGCAAAACTCTTGAAATTGGGGGCCTGGTCGTGGCGGTACATTTCATCGGCAAAATAGCATCCATCGATCCACCAGCCGCCGATTTTCTTTCCCCAACGCAATGACCACTCGCGGATAATCTGTTCCCACTTGAGCTGAAAGGCCGCCAACCGCTTCCCTGTACGCTTTTCTCCCCAGCCGTTGGGCCAGCCCCCTTCAAAGCCCCATGCCCATTCCAGCGCCTCCACCGCCTTTTGATATCCAGCGGGCGCGCCCGAGGGCAGATAGACCATCAGCTTCAGCCCGCGCTCGTTCATGGCGTCGGCCAAATCGCTTATGAGATCCCGCTTGGAGCACCGGCTTTCGGTATCGCCCACCAGGGCGTCATACACCGGATTGGGTGAACAAAAATGGCCTGAGTTCTGGCCTATGGTAATAAAGGCATAACCCGCGCCGGTTCGCTGGACGGTATCCGCGAACCGCTGGACATCAAAGCTGTTCACTCGCCTGTTCCAATCCGCCGGGGAAAGCTCGCCCGACTCCATGCCGTCCGGGCTGCTGTCGATCGTGCCCAAATAATGGACAAACACCCCCCAGCCCGCCCTTTGGAACCAATCCGTTCGTCTTTCCATCGCTATTCCTCCTTTAACAACACCACCCAATCCTGGCCACGCCCGGCGCTGGGCGGAATCAAAAACGTCTCTTCATTCACCTGCTCGGGCGTATTTTCCCAGCTCCACTCCCCGTTTCTGGGATTAAACCAGCCCATGCGCTCCCATTTTTCATCCGCTTTGAGTTTCACCGGCAACCCGTTGGGCAGATACAGCAGCGCGCCATGCCTGCCCCTGAGCATGGGAACATGATTGGCGCCCTCCCTGTTTTCCAGAACGCATCCATCATCCGGCCAGGTATCGGGCCGACCCAGCGCCTTCAAGGCGGTCAGGCCATGGCGCATCTGGCTTCCGCCTTCGGCCTTAAGCGCCTGTCTCCAGCTCTTTAGATAGCCCGGCTGAGAAGGGTCTGAGCGCATGGCCCACACGGCGTGATTGCCGTAGGTATGACCACAGGCGCCCGAGAGCAGATCATAATACAGCGCCCGGCGGACATCCGCGGCATCCATAAAGCCCTCTTCCTCCCGAAAATTATTGGGATGATCTTCATAACAGGGCTCGCCGTCCAGCACCGGCTTGACGGGCGTGCGGCCATAGTCGGCCAGCACCATTTTATCGCTGCGCAGATTGCGCGCATGGCCCGACTGAATCATATTAAAATCCAACCAGGGCGCGTCATGAAACTGTCTTGAGGAGGAATCCCCGCCGCTGGGATGATAGCTCATCAGATGACCGCCGCCATCCCCCTCGCGCAACCCCTGGGCCATGGCGTAGACGGTTTCAAAATGCGCCCGCGTCTCCATGGGCCGGTCGCCGCCCAATATCCAGAGGATATTCTCCCTGTCTTTCATGCGCCCGCCCAGCCACCGGCCATAGGCCCGGGCGTTTTTCGCCTCAAAGATTTCAGGCCCCACGCCCCATTTGCGGTTCACCTTATCGCCCCAGGTGGGCAAAAGCGCAATATACAAGCCGTATTGCGCGGCCAAATCCACGATGGCCTCCAGGTGATCCCAATAGCTATAGGGGCCATCCAGGTCCGGCCAAGCCGGATCATAATGCCCGTTTTTATCTGGCTTCAGGGGCGTACGGCCATGGGCATTGGGCACCCGCAGCCCATCCATCTCAGAAAGCGCCACGGCCTGGATCACGGTAAAGCCCTGCCGCGCACGGCATTTTAGATATTCCCCGGCCTCCTCACGGTTCAGCCGGTGAAACAATTCCCAGGCCGTGTCGCCCAGATAGAAGAACGGCTGTCCATCGCTCTGAACCAGATACCGGCCATTGGCGGAAACCCGAAGCCTATTCATCCAACCCGCCTCCCCATCGCTGCTTAACGGTATTATAATCTATTTTTTCCTTCAATCCTAGCCGGAAACGGCCCATTTGCTCAAGTTCGTCGGAAATTCACTTGAAATACCAGGTCAATTCATCTATAATTAATAAGAAATACCAAAATAGTCTGGGATGAGTGTCTTTGAAAAAGATTTTGATGATTACCACTGGCGGAACCATATCATCGGTTCCCACCTCCGAGGGATTGGCGCCCAGCGAGGACAATACCATGGTTCAAAATGTATTGATGAATTTTCATGGGCAATACGACATATCGGTGCGCGATTTGATGCATCTGGACAGTTCCAACATGCAGCCCGAGGAATGGCAGCTCATTGCGCGCTGCATCGCCGAGACACATGTGGACTATGATGGCATCGTCTTGACCCACGGAACCGATACCATGGCCTACACTGCCTCGGCACTATCGTACATGCTGTTGAATCTCCCCATTCCCGTGGTGCTCACCGGTTCCCAATTGCCGCTAAATCATCCCTTCACCGATGGGGTGGACAACCTGCGGTGCGCGCTGGCCATGGCCGCATCTGGACGCCCAGGGGTTTATGTGGCCTTTAACCGGAAGATCATCCTGGGTGTCAGGGCGGTTAAGGTGCGCACCACTGGCTTCGACGCCTTCGAAAGCGTCAATGCCCCTTACGCCGCCTATTTGGATGCATCGGGACTCAACATCAACCGCTATGCCCTTCCTTCGCTGAGTGGGCTTTTCTCCCCCAGCTTTGATTTATGCGATCAGGTGGCTTTGGTCAAGCTGATTCCCGGCTTTAACCCTCAGTTTTTTGACCTGTTGAGCAAGATCAACTGCCGTGCGGTGGTGGTGGAGGCCTTCGGCGCGGGCGGACTGCATTTTATCCGGCGCAATCTGGTGGACCGGCTTTCCGCCATGTTGGAACGAGGCATGTGCGTGGTGGTGTGCAGCCAATGTTTGTATGAGAAAAGCGATTTTTCCATTTATCAAAGCGGGCAGAAAGCACTTCAGCAGGGTGTCATAGAGGGGTTGGATATGACCAGCGAAGCCGCGGTCACCAAGTTGATGTGGGCGCTGGGGCAAACGCAGGATCCGGAAAGGGTTCGCCGCATGTTCCAGACCAATTATGCAAATGAAATCACCCTATAAAGCAAAGGGGTTCAAACATATGAAAATCGGACTATTTGCGGATCTGCACTATGCCAAGGGTATCACCTATGGAACCAGGCAATGCGGGCAATCGCTTCTAAAGCTCCAGCGGATCTTAAACAGGTTGAGCAACGCCGACCTGTTGGTCAATTTGGGCGACGCCCTCAATGAAGGCGCTTCGCCCCGGGACAACGCCGGGAACCTTCAGGCGTTCCAGGCGGTATTGGCCGCTTCGGGCAAACCGGTATACCATGTGCTGGGCAATCACGACACCCATGCCTTTCCCCGCCCGGCCCTGATTTCCAGCGGCCCGGAGGGCGGCTATTCCTTTATGGCCGGGGAGACCGCTTGCCTGGTGCTGGACGGCAATTATGTAAAAAGCGGGCTCAGCTACTATGAAACCTCATGGGATTGGACCGATTCAGCCCTGCCCGAAGGCCAGATCCATTGGCTTCAGCGCGAGCTGGAAAAGGCCCAGGGGCCGGTCATCGTGTTCTGCCATCAAAACCTGGATATCCGGCCCGGCGATCCGCATGTGGTTTCCAACGCCGGCAGGGTGGAGCGAATCTTAGAGGATTCGGGCAAGGTGGCCGCGGTGATCCAGGGGCATTATCACCCCGGATATTTTCAGCACATTAACGGTATCCCCTATTACACTTTGAAGGCGGTATGCGAGGGCGAGGGCTGCCCCTGCGCCCTGTTGGAGACCGGAAGCGGCGAGCCGTCGGTTCAATGGATGGAAGCCTGAAAACAAAGAAAAGGATATTGAGAAAATGGACGACTTGTTTGCCAGGCGAAAACAGCATATTCAGCACTATTTGTACGACGCGCCCTGCACCTACAGTCTCAGCGTGGAGTTGGACATCACGCATCTCTTGAGCGAGCTGAAATCGAGGGGGCTTAAGCTGTATCCGGCGCTGATCTATGGGCTGAGCCGGATTGTGAACCGCCACGAGGAATTTCGCATGTATCTTAACGCGGATCAACAGCTCTGTGTATACCACGAGGTTCATCCGCTTTATACCATTTTTCACCCCGAAAGCGAGACCTTTTCCTGCCTGTGGAGCCGGAACCGCGAGGATTTCCCGGCGTTTTATCAGGGCTATCTGAACGATTTGAAACAATACGGGCACTGCACCGGCTTTTCGGCCAAACCGGACGCGCCGGAAAACGTATTCAATATCTCTTGCCTGCCCTGGATTGCCTTTACCGGATTTCAACTCAATATACAGGGCGGCTACACCTATCTTTTGCCCATTTTTACCTTTGGCAAATATCACAGCGAAAATGGGCGCACGCTAATGCCCCTGGCCATTCAGGTTCACCACGCGGCTTGCGATGGATTTCATGTGGCGCGTCTGGTTCAGGAGCTTCAAAAATGGGCGGATGAATTTAAAGCGCCTTTCCGCATCTGAAGATACAGAAAGGCGCTTCCTCGATTTAATTTCAGCGCGTTGGACGGACTTCTTCCTCCAACGCCAGGCGCACCTGGCGCACGCGCTCGGGTTCAATGCGCTTGAACTGATGTTCCGCGGGCGGCTGCGCGCCGTTAAACCGAATCGCCGGATCCGGCGGGACGCTCTCATCGTCCACCGCTGCGTGGGCGGTGCAATGCACCATGTTCACCCCGGTTTCCCGCACCAATTGCCGGACGTTTTCCGCGCGCACCCCGGCCCCGGCCAAAATCTGAATCCTGCCCCGCGACCTTTGGACCATTTCCCGAATCAGCGGCGCGCCTTCCAATGCGGTGGGCCGCTGTCCGCTGGTCAAGACCCGGGTAAAGCCCATATCCATCAGTTCATCCAGCGCCTTCAGGGGATTGGCGGTCACATCGATGGCCCGATGGAACACCCGTTCCCGATGCCCGACAACCTTCAGCATGCGCTCACATTTCGCGCGGTCCGGCATGCGCTCCGGGGTCAGCGCCCCGAACACAATGCCGTCCGCCCCGCTTTCAATCAGCGCCTGGGCGTCCTCCAGCATGGTTTCAAATTCCAAATCCCCATAGCAAAATCCGCTCTCCCTGGGCCGCACCATGCACATCACCTTTATATCCGGGCAAACTCTCTTGATGACGCGCAAAGCGCCCACCGAGGGCGTTAAACCGCCCAAGAACAGCGCGCTGTTCAGCTCCACCTGATCCGCGCCCGCCTCATGGGCGCGCAGGGCATCCTGAACCGAACCGCAGCAGATCTCCAATTGAATTTTGTCCATTCGCCCTTCCCCCCTAAAGCACAGGGCGGCGAAAATACACCGCCGCCCCAAATCAACATGCTTACAGCCGCTGGGCAATGGCGCGCAGGAACTCCTCGCTGTTCACGCCCTGGGCCTGACCCTCAAAGATGGAAGCCAGATCCTTGGTCATCACGCCCGACTCAATGACCTCCAGGGTGGCGCGCTCCAACCTGCCGGCAAACTCGCACAAATCCGCCAAGCCGTCCAGCTCGCCGCGCTTTCTGAGCGCGCCGCTCCAGGCGAAGATGGTAGCCACCGGATTGGTGCTGGTCTGGCCACCCTTGAGGTAGCGGTAATAGTGGCGGGTCACCGTGCCGTGGGCGGCCTCAAATTCGTAGTTTCCATCCGGAGAAACCAGGACGGACGTCATCATGGCCAAGGAACCGAAGGCCGTGGCCACCATATCGCTCATCACGTCGCCATCATAATTTTTGCAGGCCCAAATAAAGCCGCCCTCGCTGCGCATGACCCGGGCCACCGCGTCGTCGATGAGGGTATAGAAATATTCGATGCCGGCCTGCTCAAAGCGCTCTTTGTATTCGGCGTCAAAAATCTGCTGGAAAATCTGCTTAAAGCGGCCGTCATACAACTTGGAGATGGTGTCCTTGCTGGAAAACCAGAGATCCTGCTTTTCACCCAGGGCGAACTCAAAGCAGGCCCGCGCATAGCTTCCGATGGAAGCATCCAAATTGTGCATACCCTGCAGCACGCCCGAACCCTTAAATTCGTGAACCGTGATCTTCTTGGGTTCGCCGTCCGCCGGGGTAAAGACCAGCTCAGCCTTGCCCGGGCCGTCGATCACCATTTCCGAGGCCTTATAAATATCTCCGTAGGCGTGGCGGGCAATGGTGATGGGTTTTTTCCAATTGCGCACCAGCGGGCGGATGCCCTGAACCATAATGGGCGCGCGGAACACCGTTCCATCCAGAATGGCGCGCAAGGTGGCGTTGGGGCTCTTCCACATCTGCTTGAGGTGATATTCCTCCATGCGCTGCACATTGGGGGTAATGGTGGCGCACTTTACGCCCACCCCGTATTTCTTTATGGCCATGGCCGCATCCACCGTGACCTGGTCTTCGGTCTGATCCCGATAGGGCAGACCCAGGTCGTAGTACTCAGTCTTGAGCTCCACATGCGGCTCCAGCAAGATCTCCTTGATCATCTTCCACAGCACCCGGGTCATTTCGTCGCCATCCATCTCCACCAGGGGCGTGGTCATGCGAATCCTTTCCATGATTTCATCCATCCTTTTTTCAAGACTCCGCTTGCGCGGGCGCAGCGGGCGGATATCCCCGCTTTCTCTATGATACCAGAAATTCCCCCATATGAAAACCCGTTTTTCAAAAAGACATTTTGAGCGGAGGCGCAAGAATCCAGGGTAAATAGTTATGAGAGCGAAGGAAAATCCCCTTCGCCCTCATCCTATGGCTACTCTCCGTTTACCTCTTTCAACATAGCCAAGAGCATTTCCTCGCTCACCGCCTGTCGGGAAAACAGCGGCAAAGAGGATAGCGGCATATCCCGCATCATGGCGTTTCTCATCTGATCATTGAGCGCGCCGCCTCCGCCCATGGCCGCGCCCATGGCCCGCAGCCGTTCTTCCACCAGCAGGGCGCCCACCGGATGATCCATCAATTCGCCCAGTGTGCTGGACAGATCAAAATGCACCGGGAGTGGATCGTTCCCAATATCCACCGGCTGGGAAAGCGCAATATCCCGGCTAGAGCGGCCGATTTGAATCAGATAGCGGCCGGGTTCCACATACCAATCCGAAATTCGGGTCTCATAGTAGGCAAAGGAACGCTCATCCAGTTCAAAGCAGACTTCCTTTTCCTCGCCGGGCTGAAGCAGCACACTCTCAAAGCCCTTCAGTTCGCGCACTGGGCGCATGATCCCCTTGTGATCCGGCGCTACATAGAGCTCAACCACCTCGCGGCCAGGCCGGCTGCCCACATTTTTGACCCTAACCCGAACCGAAAGGGGTTCGCCCGAACGGATGGACGGCTTGTCTACGGCAAGGCCGCTGTACTCAAAGCGGGTATAGCTCAGTCCATAACCAAAGGGAAAACGCACCGCCATTTGCTTCTTATCATAGTAGCGATAGCCCACGAACACCCCTTCGCGGTATTCCACCCGATTCGCATTCCCCGGGAAATTTAAATAGGAAGGGTTATCCGAAAGCTGTATGGGGAAGGTCTCGGCCAGACGTCCGCAGGGATTTTTCAGACCATAGAGCAGCTCCACCACCGCGCCGCCCACCGCCTGACCGCCCAAATAAGCCTCCAGCACACCTTTGACGTTATCCAGCCAGGGCATGGTCACCGGCGACCCGTTGTGCAACACCACCACGGTGTTGGGATTGGCCTCGCTCACCCGGCGGATGAGCTCATTGTGCGCCGGGGGCATATCCATATGCGTGCGGTCATATCCCTCGGATTCATAGGCGTCCGGCAGCCCCGCAAACACCACCGCCACCCGGCATTCTCCCGCCAGCTCCACCGCCTGATTCAACAGGGCCTGGCTGGTCTCATCGCTGTCCATGGCATATCCCTGGGCATAACGCACCCGAAAACCATGGCTTTGGGCGGCCTCCAGGGCACTTTCCACTCTGCTGGCATTGATATGGGAGCTGCCGCCGCCCTGATAGCGGGGCGTTTTCGCAAAGCCGCCAATAAAGGCCACCGAATCTTCGCCTTTGAGGGGCAGAATATCCCCCTCGTTTTTCAGCAACACCATGCACCGGGCGGCCACCTCCCGGGCCAAGGCATGATCCTTTTCCCGATCGAATACGCCGGGATTTCGATTTTCCAGATAGCGGCTTATGACGTTTAAAATACGCTCCACCGCCCGATCCAGCACCGCTTCGTCCAACCGCCCTTCGCGCACGGCCTCAACGATCTTCTGGTCATTGACCCCTCCACTGGAGGGCATTTCCAATTCCAGCCCGGCCTTGAGTCCGGTCACTCGATCATGCACCGCGCCCCAGTCGGTCATCACAAAGCCTTCAAAGCCCCATTCCTCCCGGAGTACCTT
This sequence comes from Candidatus Faecaligallichristensenella faecipullorum, assembly GCA_018716505.1. Lineage (GTDB taxonomy): Bacteria > Bacillota > Clostridia > Christensenellales > Aristaeellaceae > Faecaligallichristensenella > Faecaligallichristensenella faecipullorum. The sequence goes on from DVJW01000132.1 coordinate 11,840, forward strand.
GTTGAGCAGCCACTCGTTATCCGAGCTATATACCCCATTGATTTTATTATAGGAGCACATCAGCGTCCAAGGCTTGGCTTGTTTGACCGCGGTTTCAAAGGCGGAAAGATAAATTTCCCGCAGAGTGCGCTCATCGGCCACCGCATCCACGCTCATGCGCCGGGTCTCCTGATTGTTGGCCGCGAAATGTTTCAGACTCACGCCCACATTCTGGCTTTGAACCCCTTGAATATGGCCGGCGGCCATCTGTCCGGCCAAATAAGGATCCTCGGAAAGATATTCAAAATTCCGGCCGCACAGCGGGCTGCGCTTGATATTCACCGCTGGGCCCAGCACAACGGCCACATCTTCGGCCTGGCATTCGGCGCCCAGCGCCCGGCCCACCTGAGAAATCAAATCGCGGTCAAAAGAGCAGGCCAAGGCCGCGCCCGTGGGAAAGCAGACCGCCGGAATGCTCTCGTTCAAGCCCAGATGATCCCCCTTTTGATCCTGTTTGCGCAGGCCATGGGGCCCATCGGACACCATAACGTTCGGAAGACCCAATCGCTCAACGGCCTTGAGACGCCAAAAATCCTGCCCGGAGCAAAGCCCTGCCTTTTCCTCCAGCGTCATTTGCCGGATCATTCCGCGAATATCCATGCTTTCACATTCCTTTCCAAGTTCCAATTATTATCCTCATTTTATCACAAAAAAATATCCGGCACAAGCAATGCCGGATAGGCTTCAAATGTATTCAATCCATCAAAGCGCCGATGAACCGCCGCATTTCTTCCTCTTTCGATTCCACATCCATCAAAAGCCGCATCTGAGCCCGGGTGCGAATCAGGTTATGCTGATCGGAATTAACCTTAAAATACCGGTCGCCGTCCAGATAGTCGGTCAAAAAGCGCATGGCCAACTCGCAGGTAATCACCTTCACGCCCAAGGGCAAAAGCTCCAATTCCTTGCGGCTCAAAATACCGTTGGTCTCCGAGAGGAAGCCCCGAGTGAAGTCCTTAAACCGATCCATATCCAGGGCGATCTTGCTTAAATCCGCCTCGTCCTCGGCCGCGGTGCTGGCGCCATAGCGAATCGCATCGCCAAAGTCATACAAGGAGGATCCGGGCATCACGGTATCCAGGTCAATGACACAGATGGCCCTATCGGTGGCATCGTCGATCAACACGTTGTTGATCTTGGTATCGTTATGGGTAACGCGCAGCGGAATCTCGCCGGAATCCAGCCGCTCCACAATGCCGCTCATCATGGGTTTGCGGGCGCGGAAAAATTCGATTTCCTCCCGCACCTGAGCCGCCCTGCCCACCCGGTCGGCCTGCACGGCCTGCTCAAAGACCTGATAGCGCTTGGGCGTATTATGAAAATCCGGTATGGTGTCGTACAATCGCTCCGCCGGAAAGTCGCAAAGCCTGCGCTGAAATTCGCCAAAGGCGCGGCCCGCCTCATAAAAATGTTCGGGCTTTTCCACAGCGTCATAGGCTGTGGCCTGATCCACAAACTCAAAGGCGCGCCAGAAACCGCCCTGGTTATCCTCATACAGCGCATCGCCCTGGCGCGTGGGCACGATCACCAGCACATGCTGCCGCACGTCCTCTCCCTCGCGCTCCAGACTCCTGCGCAGATGCTCGGTAACCAGGCTGATATTGTTCATCACCCCGCGGGGATTTTTAAACACATAGTGGTTGATGTGCTGGAGCGTATACTGAAAGCGCCGGCCATCCTGGTCCCGAAAGATCAGATGGTAGGAATTATTGATGTTTCCGGCGTTCATCTCTTCGCCGTCCACATAGCGGCCCTCAAACCTAAAATGATTGATGGCCTCCTGGATATTGTCATGAATCACGGAATCCCCTCCGAAATCATACTCTTTCAGCGAATATTGGGGGACACCCAACGGGCCCGCATTCGCTTAAAATGCCGCCGCCATCCTTGTTTCAGAGGTATGCGGCCGAATATTAAAAAAGTCCTCCCTCACGCCAAATTCGTCAGGGAGGACGCGATTGCAACGATTATTCTTCACCGGGAACATACAAAATGCGGCCACAGTTATCGCATTCCACAAGCTTTTCACCGGTACGCACCTGATGCAACACCACCGAGGGCAGCGACATATTGCACACCCCGCAGCGGTCGTTGTTCAGCTTGGCCATGGGCGGAGTGGCATGGGATTTAACCGCCCGATAGCGCGCCAACAACGCAGGGTCTATCTTGGCCGCCTCCTTTTCCACCCGTGCCTTAAGCTGGTTCAGCTTGGCGGAATCGCGGGTAAATTCGCCGTTATATACCTGCTTCAGCTGGTCAAATTCGGCCTTGGTCTTGGCGGCACGGACGCGAATTTCCTTTTGCTGGCGGTCGCGGGTTTCGCCGTCCTTGCGCATTTTTTGCAGCTCCTGCTCATACCGGCTCAGACTATCGGCCAGCTTTTGCGCCGCGGCCATCTGCTTTTGAATTTCCTCATGAGTGGCGGGCGGATTGGCCTCCAACTCGTCGGTGAGCTTTTTCAGCGCGGCCTCCAGCCGAACCGCCTCATCGCTTACCGCTTCCATGCGGTCGGTCATATCGCTCACTTCGACCTCGATCCGCTTCATATTGTTTTGTTGCTCCACCAGGAAATTGCGCTGCTTGAGCAACTTTAAGCGATTGGGCGCCTGACGCATCTCGGTTTCAAAACGGTCGGCCTCCATGTCAATTTCCATAAACTTCCACAAATCATCCAGCTGCACGGTATTCCTCCTTTTCCCCCTGCCCTAATCCATCGCAAAGGGATTCTGCTCACTCACATAAAACGCTATATTATATTGTAACTCATTTGCACGATTTTGTAAACCGAAAACCAGCTGTTTCATGGCAATTCGTTCGGTCTGCATATGGCCGGCCTCCAAAAGCGCCAGTCCGCTTTGGGCCGCGGCCAAGGCATCGTGATGCTTGACCTCGCCGGTCAAATAGGCCTGGGCTCCGGCGGCCAGGGCCAGGGGCCAGAATTCGCCCCCCGCGCCGCCGCAGACCGCCACCCGCTGAATCCGGCGGTTTTCAGAGGCAAACAGCCTGGCATTGGTCAGAAGGGCCTCATCCACCCGCGCCTTCCATTCTCCAAGGGCGACGGGCGCTTCCAATTCCCCCATGCGCAACCCGTTTTCCAATTTTTCCACGCGCCTCAGGCCCAGCGCCTGGGCCAGCGCGTCGTTTACGCCCACCGGCGCATTGTCATAGTTGGTATGCGCGGCGATCAGGCTCAACCCGCTGCGCACCAAAGCGCAAAGCAGCTCTCCCTCCGGATCGTCCTCCCGAAGGTTTTTGCGCGCATGGAACAGTATCGGATGATGGGTAATCAAAAGCTGAACATCCAGCGCCCGGGCTTCCTCAATCACCCCGGGGGTGGCATCCAGCGCCGCCAACACCCTTTCCACCCTTCGCTCCGGATGACCCAGCAACAGCCCCACATTGTCGTAACTTTCAGCCAACTCCATGGGGGCGAACTCATTCACCAATGCCAGAATTTGCCCTACGCTTGCAGCCATTGAACGATTTCCTCCCAAAGCTCAATTTCCCTGGCAAAAGCCGCGGCTTTTTCCTCATTTCCCCTGCTCGCACCCTTCAGCGCCTTTTGCGCCACCCGAATTCGAAAGGCGGCATAGCCCTGAAGCATGGGATCGCGCCGGGCCAACAGATCCGGCCCGGCCAGCTGCTCTTTTTCATCATATTCCGCCCGGCCTTGACGCGCCCGGAGGATCACATACCATCTTCCGCCCGCCCGGGCCAAAGCTTCGCGCTCAATTCGAAAGCCCAGGCGCTGCAATCCCGCGCGCAAATGCGGAGCCGCCACGTTGGGCTGCATAATCAGCGCGCTCTCCTTGAGCCGCTCTCTGCCCCGCTCGACGATGCCCTCTATGGTCACCCCGCCCATGCCCGCGATCACCACCTGCTGAGCCGGATACCGAAGCGCCATGGCCCCGTCACCCACCGAAAAATCCGCCCGGTGTCCAAGGCCCATCTCGTCGATCAGCCGCCTGGCCTTTTGAAGGGAAAACTCCGATATATCGCAGAATTGCACCCGGTTGCACCGGTTCTGCTGCAACAGATACGCGCCCAAAAAGCCATGATCCGTGCCAATATCCGCCACCGCGTCGCAGGGCTCGATCATCTGGGCCAAAGCGCCCAGCCGGGCATCCAGTTCCATTCCGCCGTCTCCTTTAGTTCAGCATCTTATGAATTTCATCCAGCAAAATTTCCGCCAGATCGCCGCGCACCGTCCTGGGCTTTTCCCCCTTTTTAAACAGCGCGCCGCCATCCTTGCCCCCGGCGATGCCGATATCCGCCTCCCGCGCCTCGCCCGGCCCATTGACCACACAGCCCATGACCGCTACTTTGAGCGGGCGCTTAATGCCCCGGGTCTCCCTGCGCACCCGATCGGCGATCTGCTGAACCGGAATGCAGGTGCGTCCACAGGTGGGGCAGGACACAATTTCCACCCCGTCATGCCTGAGCCCGGCCGCGCGCAAGATCTCAATGCCCGCCTCCACCTCTTTCACCGGGTCGCCGGTCAAGGACACCCGAAGGGTATCCCCAATGCCATCCAGCAGCAGGCTGCCGATGCCCATGGCTGATTTGATGATGCCCACCTCCGGGGTCCCGGCCTCGGTCACCCCGATATGCAGCGGCCAATCCCCCATTTGGGCGGCCAAGCGGTAACACTTTACGGTATCCGGCACATTGGAAGCCTTGATGGACAGGGCCACATCGTAAAACCCATATTTTTCCAGCATGCGCGCGTGGCGTATGGCGCTTTCCACCATGCCCTCGGGGGTGGGGCCGCCGTACTTGGACAGGATTTCCTTTTCCACCGAGCCCGAGTTGACGCCCACCCGCACCGGCACCTGGTGCTGTTTCAAACAATCGGCCAGCTCGCGCACATTGGCCTCGCCGCCCACATTGCCCGGATTGATGCGCACCTTGGCGATGCCGTTTTCAATGGCGTGTATGGCCAGCTTATGGTCAAAATGGATATCCGCCACCAGCGGCACCGGGCTTTGATCCACCAACGGCCGCACCGCCCGGGCACAGGCCTCGTCATGCACCGCCAATCTCACGATTTCGCAGCCCGCCTCAGCAAGCGCTCGAATTTGGTCCAAGGTCGCTTCCACATCCCGGGTATCGGTGTTGGTCATGGATTGCACCGATACCGGTGCGCCGCCGCCCACCGGCACATTGCCCACCATAATCCGCCTGGTCATTGTCAAGCCCCCCAGTTGCCTGTTATCCATCGTATAATATCCTTATAGGTAAAGAACAGCATAACCATGATCAGCAAGCCAAAGCCAATCAGGTGCACCAAGCCTTCCTTGTTGCGGTCCAGGGGCTTGCGGCGGATGCCTTCCACAATCAGCAGAACCAGCCTTCCGCCATCCAGCGCCGGAATGGGCAGCAGGTTCATGATGCCCAGATTCAGCGAGAGCAGCCAGACCATATTGAGGATCATATCCAAGCCCTGGGAGACCTGTTGGCTGATGAAGCCCACGGTACCCACCGGGCCCATGACGCCTTCCACGCCCTCGCCCCTGAAGATCAGGTCTTTGAGCATGTTCAGCATTTCACCCATCACATACCAAATCTGTTGCCCCGAGGCGCGCACGGCATCCACAAAGCCGAAGTGATACATGGCCTGGCCCATGTAAATACCGATTTGAAGCGCGCCATCCTCGCCTAAAACCGGGGTCAGGGAAATCTCCATCTTTTCCCCGTCCCGAATGACCCCCAGCACCAGAGGCTGGCCGGCCTGGGCGCTGGTGATCATATCCCGCACCTGTTCGCCCGCTCCGACGGTATTGACATCCACGCTTTCCCCGTTCACCGACTCGATAATATCCCCAACCTGCAAGCCGGCCTGCTGCGCCGGAAGGCCATCCATCAGCTGCGCCACCACGGGCGCGTTATAGGCCAGGCCGATCACCATCAGGTAAATGGCCACCACCGCATAGGCCATCAAAATATTCATGGCCGGGCCGGCCAGAACGGTCAAAAACCGCTTCCACACCGGCTGGTTGTTCATGGCCTTGGGGTTGTCATTATCCTCGTCTTCCCCGGTAAACCGCACAAACGCGCCCAGGGGCAACACCCGCAGGGTATATAAAATTTCTTTTTTGCTTTTCTTTTGAAAGATTTTGGGGCCAAAGCCGATGGACAGTTCCTCAATGCCAATGCCCAGCGCCCTTCCCATGAAAAAATGGCCCAACTCATGCACCATAACCAAGATCAACAAAATCAGAATCGCTATAATAACGCCCATATACTGCCCTCCCGTTTATCTATTTTTTATGGCAATCTTGCTTGCCCTTCCAGTATTCATTCGTTCATTCAAGGAAACGTGGAGAGAGCGTCCGCCCTCTCCACCGCTCAATTTCATTTATCCAGTATCTCCCGGGCCGCATGCCTGGCCCATTGATCCACCGCGTATACATCTTCCACCCCGCGAACGGGCGTGCCGGGATATTGCTCCAACACCTGGCCGTTCACCCGGGCAATGGCCCCAAAGGGAATGCGCTCCCGCAAAAATGCCTCCACCGCGGCCTCGTTGGCGCCGTTTAAGGCCACAGGATATCCTCCGCCCTGACGTTGGGCTTGATAGGCATAGGCCAGGCAGGGAAACTTGCGGGTATCCGGGGCCTCAAAGCTCAGTTCCAACCGCTCTTTAAAGCTCAGGCGTTCCCCTCCATAGGGCAGCCGTCCCGGAAAGCCCAGGGCATAACTGATGGGCCCGCGCATGTCGGGCTTGCCCATCTGGGCCAACACCGCGCCATCCTCAAACTCAATCATGGAATGCACCACGCTTTGGGGATGCACCGTTACCTCAATTCTATCCAATTCCAGGCCAAACAACCAATAGGCCTCGATAACTTCCAATCCTTTATTCATCATGGTGGCGCAATCCACCGTGATCTTGGGGCCCATGCGCCAGGTGGGATGGCCCAGCGCCTGGGCCTTGGTGGCGCGCTCAATGTCCCCGGCGCTCCAGGTTCTGAAGGGGCCGCCCGAGGCGGTGAGCAAAATACGGCTCACCGGATTATTGCCCGCGGCCTGAAGGCATTGGAAGATGGCCGAATGCTCGCTGTCCACGGGCAGAATTTTTTTCTTCAGCCGGCGCGCCTTTTCCATGACCAGTGCGCCGCCGGTGACCAGGGCCTCTTTGTTGGCCAAGAGCAGACGTTCGCAATGATCCAACGCACCCAGGGCCGCAGGCAGGCCGGCAATACCCACCACCGCGGCCAACACATCCTGAACGCCGTCCATGCAGGCGGCCTTGACCAGCCCGTCCGCCCCAAAGGCCCATTCACAGAAGCGCACATCCTGGGGGATGACTTCAGGCTCCTTCTCCAACACCGCCAATTTCGGCTTAAATTCCCGAACCAGCCCAAACAGCTTTTCCGCGCTGGAACGCGCGGTAAGCGCCACGATTTCAAAGGCGTCGGGATATTTTCGCACCACATCCAGCGCTTGGGTTCCGATGGAACCGGTGGCCCCCAGCACCGATAATTTTCTGCGTTCGCTCATAATTTTATCACCATAAAAAAGTATACATAGACCACCACGCCGGTGAACAATACCCCGTCCATCCGGTCCATCATGCCCCCATGGCCCGGGAACATGTTGCCAAAGTCCTTGATTCCGCAATAGCGTTTAACCATGGACGCGGTCAAATCGCCGATCTGCGAGGCCGCGCTGCCAATCAGCCCCAACAGGGCAAACTGCCACAGGGGCGGAAGATCCACCGCATAGGGAACGGCCATGGGCACATAAGTCGTGATCCATCCGGCGATCAGGGGCACCAGAATCGCGCTCAACACCCCGGCGGCCAACCCGGCCACCGCTCCCTCCACGCTTTTGTGCGGACTGAGCTCTGGGGAAAGTTTATGCCGCCCCCATCGCGAACCCACGATATAGGCCAAAACATCCGTTAAAAACGCCACCGCAAAGGTCAGCGTCAAAGCCATACTGGCCAAAGTTTTGCTGGAGATATCCTGCATGGGGAACATCAGGGTAACCATCATGCCTGGATAGAGCATGGGAAACAAGGTGGCTACAGCTGATGGAAAATCCACCTTTCCCCGCAGGATAATCATCGCCAGCCCCAGCATACACGCCACTGTCATCAGCGGGCCCAGCGCCGCAGAGCCCCGCAAAAGATACAATGGCAGCGAGAGCAGCGCATATATGATGCCCACCCAACGCACCGGCCGCGCGCCGCGCTTTTCAAAGGCGTCATACATCTCCCAGAACGAAATAACCATCATGGCCACCAACGCGATCCTCAGCAGCCACCCCTGAACCCAGAGCAGCGCGATCAATCCCGCAGCCAGAAAAGCGCCCGTTACCGCGCGTCTTAACACAGCTTCAGCCTCCCGTCTATTGAAGCATTTTTCCGCCGCCGGTTCCGGCCTATACCTTTCCAAACCGCCGGTCGCGCTTCATATAGCGCAATATATCCGCCCGAAACTCTTTTTCATCATAATCCGGCCAGAGCGTATCGTTAAAGATCATTTCCGCGTAGCTGGTCTGCCAGGGCAAAAAGTTGGACAGACGCATTTCGCCGCTGGTCCGGATCAATAAATCCACATCGGGCAGACCCGCGGTATACAGTTCGCGTTCAAAATCCGCTTCGGTCATATTCTCCAGGGCAATGCCTTCCTTTTTCGCGCGCTCAGCCATGGCCTTGGCCGCGCGCAAAATTTCCGCGCGGCCCCCATAATTCAAGGCAATATTCAATTTGAGCCCGTCGTTTGCCCGGGTGCGCTCCATGGCGTTTAAAACCGCCCGGCGCTGGGCTTCCGGCAAACCTTCCACATCGCCCAGAATGCGTATGCAAACCCGTTTGCGATGGAGCTCATCGATTTCCGAGGCAAAATATTGGAGTAACAACCCCATCAGCGCGCCCACTTCCTCCTTGGGCCGCAGCCAATTCTCGGTGGAAAAGGCATAGATGGTCAGCGCTTCAATGCCCAAGGCGTCGGATTCCTTTATAATCGCGCGCAGCGCTTCGGTGCCGGCTTTATGGCCCGCAGACCTGGGCAAATTCCGCCTTTTGGCCCAACGGCCGTTTCCATCCATGATGATGGCCACATGCCTGGGCATGAGATTGGGATCCAGCTCCTGAATCGAAGAGGTTTCCTCATTGTTTTTTGGCGCACCAAACAGACGCCTATACCAAGCCTGGCGATTTTCGCCTTCCTGTGCCAAGGGCGTCTTTGAATTATCCGGCTGATTGTTCATGAATTCCTTTCCGGAGGCTGGGGACAGACAATAAAGCCGGCCACGGTTATGCGCCGGCCGTTGTCCTGTACCCGTACCACCCGAAGCTCGCCCTGGCTTGCCGCCCGGCGAAAGCATTCGGTGGTCTCCACCTGCGGGGATTGAACGCCAAGCGCCCGAAGCGCTTCGAGCGCTTGGTCAAGGGGTAAACCCAGCAGGTTCGTCATACAGACATAATTTCCTTCTCTTTATCCGCGCACATCTTGTCCGCGTCCTTGATGGCCGCGTCATGCACCTTTTGAAGATCCGCCTCTGCGGTCTTCTGTTCGTCTTCGGTAATCTTGGAATCTTTCTTCATCTTCTTGAGCTGATCCATGGCGTCGCGGCGAATGGAGCGAATGGCCACCTTGGCCTCCTCCACAGTCTTGCGCACCTGCTTGCAGAGTTCCTTGCGGCGCTCTTCGTTGAGCTCCGGAACCATGAGCCGGATCACCTTGCCGTCGTTGGACGGATTGATGCCGATATCCGAAGTCAAAATGGCCTTTTCCACCTGGGGAATCATCTTGGTCTCCCAAAGGGAAATCACCAACATCCTGGGCTCAGGCGAGGAGATATTGCCCAGCTGATTCAAGGGCGTGGGCGTGCCATAGTAATCCACCGTTATTTTATCCAGAATCTGGGGATTCGCGCGACCGGCCCGCAAGGTAGCCAGTTCTTTTTGGAGAACTGCACAGGTCTTGCCCATCTTCTCCTTGGCGGTTGCGATTACTTCCTTATACATTTCTATCCCTCCAACAGCGTTTTTTACTGTTAATCCTATTGTATCGGTTTTTGCAGAAATTGACAAGGGGGATTTTCCAATCGTTCACGATTCGCCATGCTGGCGTCACAAACTCAGGCATGCACTCTGGTGCCCAAATCCTCGCCTTGAGCTACCCGCACGATATTTTGAGGATCGTCCATGGAGAAAATCCGGATCTCCTTCACGTCGCGCTCACTGCAAAGGGCAAAGGCGGTCACGTCCATGACCTGTATCCCCATCTCTATGGTCTGGCGATAGGTGATATCCTTGATGGGCCGGGCATTGGGGTTCTTGCGCGGATCGCTGTCGTAAACCGCGTCCACCGTGGTGCCCTTGAACACCGCATCAGCCCCGATTTCGGCGGCCCTGAGCGCAGCCGCAGTATCGGTGGTAAAATGCGGATTGCCCGTGCCGCCCGCGAAGATGACCACGGCGCCGTTTTCCAGATGGCGCACCGCGTCCCGGCGGGTGTAGAGCTCGGCAAAGTTCAGCATCTGCACCGAGGTCATGGTATGAGCCTCCAAGCCCAGGCGCTCCAGGGCGTCCTGAATGCACAGGGCGTTTATGCAGGTGGCCAGCATGCCCATATGATCGGCGGTCACCGGGTTCATGGCGTTGGTATGGCGTCCGCGCCAGATGTTGCCGCCTCCAACGACCACACCAACCTGTATGCCCATTTCCACCAGTTGACGGATGACCTTGGCCACCCCGTCCACCATTTCGGTATCGAATCCAACGCCTTTGGCGCCGGCAAGACCTTCTCCGCTGAGCTTCAATACAATTCGCTTATATGCAGCCGCCATACTTCTTTCCCTCCCGCGTGGTTTTCTCAATCATTATATATTATAGTTCGATTATGCAACGTTTTCAACCGCGCCGGTTCCTAAAAAAACTGCCCCAAAACGTTTGTATGTTTTGGGGCAGCCGAAAACAAAGCCAATTATTTGGCAGCGCCAGTCTGGGCGGCAACTTCCGCAGCCAGGTCGTTCACGCGCTTCTCCAGACCCTCGCCCATCTTATAACGGGTGAAGCGGCGCACGGTGATCTTCTCGCCGATCTTGGCGATCTTTTCGGTGATCATCTGCTGAATGGTCACATCGGGATTCTTAACGAAGGGCTGCTCCAACAGGCAGACCTCTTTATAGTACTTCTCCACGCGGCCCTCCACCATGCGGTCCACGATCTTCTCGGGCTTGCCCTCGTTCAGGGCCTGAGCGCGCAGGATTTCCTTCTCATGCTCCAAATTGGCGGTGGGCACCTCGGCGCGATCCACGAACTCGGGGGCAGCGGCGGCAATCTGCAGGGCGATGTCGTGCACCAACTCTTTGAATTCGTCGGTCTTGGCCACGAAGTCGGTCTCGCAGTTCACCTCAACCAGAACACCTACCGTTCCGCCCATGTGGATGTAGCTGTCCACAATACCCTCAGCGGCAATGCGGCCTTCCTTCTTGGCGGCGGCGGCCAGGCCCTTCTCGCGCAGGAAGTCGATGGCCTTATCCATATTGCCATCCGTTTCCTTGAGCGCCTTCTTGCAATCCATCATGCCCGCGCCAGTGCGCTCGCGCAACTCCTTAACCATTGCGGCGGTAATTTCCATATTAAAAGACCTCCCCTTTGAAAAGCTTTTGGTTTTCCGAAAGAAGGGAAAGGCCGAAACCTTTCCCCATATACAACCTTACTCGGCAGCGGCTTCCTCGGCCTCCACGGGCGCGGCTTCCGCAGCGGGCGCCGCCTCTTCGGCGGTCTGCTCGCCCTGACGGCCTTCCAGGATGGCGTCGGCCATCTTGCCGGCGATGAGCTTCACCGCGCGGATGGCGTCGTCGTTGCCCGGGATCACATAATCGATCTCATCGGGATCGCAGTTGGTATCCACAATGCCCACGATGGGGATATTCAAAATGCGGGCCTCGGTCACAGCGATATGCTCCTTGCGGGGATCCACCACGAACAGCGCGCCGGGCAGCTTCTTCATCTCGCGGATGCCGCCCAGGTTCTTCTCCAGCTTTTCGCGCTCCGCCTTCAGGCCGATAACTTCCTTCTTGGGCAGGACGTCAAAGCTGCCGTTCTCTTCCATCTTGTCGATGGCGTTCAGACGGTCGATACGGGTGCGGATGGTGCGGAAGTTGGTCAACATGCCGCCCAGCCAGCGGTTATTTACATAGTACATGCCACAGCGCTTGGCTTCGGACTCAATGGACTCCTGGGCCTGCTTCTTGGTACCCACAAACAGCATGGTCTTGCCTTCCAGGGCCAAATCACGCACAAACAGATAGGCTTCATCGATCTTGCGGACGGTCTTCTGCAGGTCGATGATGTAAATGCCATTGCGCTCGGTGAAGATGTACTGAGCCATCTTGGGGTTCCAGCGGCGGGTCTGATGGCCGAAGTGAACGCCGGCCTCCAGCAGCTGCTTCATAGAGATAACTGCCATGATGAAATTCCTCCTCTTGTTCTTCCACCTTTTGCTTCAACTTTGCGCGGCACCGCCAGGCGGCACTTGCGGCACAAATCGGCAAAAGTGCGTTTTCCTGTAAAGTATAGCACAATCCGTGCGGCTTGGCAATATTTTAGAAGTTAAACTTTCGTCATTCAAAGCGCTCCACCGTGGCCACCGCCTGGCTGGAAATGCCCAATCCCTCACCCTCAAAGCCCAGGCCCTCGGTGGTGGTGGCCTTGATATTGACCCCCGTCTTTTGAACGCCCATGGCGCCGGCCAGGGTTTCGCGCATCCGCTCGATATGCGGCATGAGCTTGGGGCGCTGGCAGACGATGGTCAGATCCGCATGCAAGAGCCGCCCATTCCGCTCGTTCAGGGCCGCCATCACCTTTTCCAGCAATTTTATAGAGGAAATCCCCTCATACGCCGGATCGGTATCCGGAAACCACCGGCCGATATCCCCTTCGCCCATGGCGCCTAAAATCGCGTCCATCAGGGCATGGGTGGCCACATCCGCGTCCGAATGGCCCAGCAGCCCCTTTTCCCAGGGCACCTCTACCCCGCACAGAATCAGTTTGCGCCCCTCCACCAACCTGTGCACGTCGTAGCCCATGCCCACGGAAATCTCGCTTTTTTGATCCAACATGCGCCGCGCCATTTGCATATCCTCCCGAGTGGTCAACTTAATGTTGCGCTCTCCGGCCTCGGTAACGCACAGCCGCACATCCCCGGCCATTTTTTCCACCAGCGACGCGTCGTCTGTGGCCGAAACTCCGTTGCGCTCGGCCCATTGGTACGCCTGTTTGAGCAGCGAGGCCTTAAAGGTCTGAGGGGTCTGGACCGCGCGCAACCGCGCCCGATCCGGGGTTTCCACCACCCGCTCGCCGCTCACCCGCTTAATGGTGTCCTTGACCATGGTGGCCGCCACCCCGCTGCCAAATTGTTTCGCCGAATCTATGGTGGCGCGGATAACCTCTTTTTCCACAAAGGGGCGGGCCGCGTCATGAACGGACACCAGCTCAACCCCGTCCGGCAGGGCGTCCAGCCCGTTTTTCACCGACTGCTGGCGGGTTTCGCCGCCCCAGGCCGTGAGCTGAACCAGGTCTTTCAGGCCTTCCCGCGCCTCAAGTTCGCGGTAGGCTTTCTCGTCCCGGGGATTGAGCACCAGCAGAATGCCGTCATAGCACCGGCTTTCGGAAAGCGCCCGCAAGGTGCGGGTAAGCACCGCGCACCCGCCCAACCCGGCAAACACCTTATTATAGGGCAGGCCCAGCCGGCTTCCGGTGCCCCCGGCCACCACCACCGCCCATATCGTGCCGCTCATGGCGCTACTCCACGATTTTGTACATGCCCGCGGCGTCCGCCTTGAGCACATGTTCGGACAGGCTGACCACCTGATAGCTGGTCTTTTTATCCCCGGCCCGCAAGGTGATCACATCCCCCACCTTGACCGTGGTCCCGGCCTTGGCTTCCTTGCCGTTGACCATGACCCGGCCCATGTCGCACGCCTCATTGGCCACGGTGCGGCGCTTGATAATGCGCGATACCTTTAAATACTTATCCAAACGCATGGGGCCCTTTTCCTGGGCCGTCTTTTCCTCGCGTTGTTGCCTCACGGTTTCTCCTCCCCTCTTGGCCTAAAGCAGAACAAAAGCCCCCGGCTATCGAGGGCTTCGTTCCTGCTGTTCTCAGACGATTTCGTCCTTCAGGGCCTTGCCCGCCTTGAATACGGGCGCCTTGGAGGCCGGAATATCGATTTCCTCTCCGGTAGCCGGATTATGACCCTTGCGCGCGGCGCGCTCTTTGACTTCAAAAGCACCGAAGCCGGTCAACTGAACCTTGTCGCCATTTTTGAGCGCCTCGGTCACCGAGTCGATAAAGGCGTTCAGCATGGTCTCAGCCTCTTTGCGGGGCATTCCGGCCTTTTCAGCCATGGCGATAATCAATTCGGATTTGTTCATTCGGTTGCACCTCCATAAATTTTTAAACAGCTTTTCCCATTCGAACTCCGAAATTTTGCTATGAAGCTGGAATTTCTATTCGCCCTGTTGCCTGTAAATTCCTGCCTGTTTTTCGCTTCTAAACCAGATTATTACCCAAATTTGATGGTCTCATGCCTGGAAATTCAACTTTACTTCCCTTGCGCCTGTTCCCAGCGCGCCTTTATTTGTTCGCCGGATTCCGCCTCCAGGGCCACGCCCTCCGAACGGGCCGTTTGCTCCATGCGCTCAAACCGGCTCACAAAGCGCCCGATGGCTCCATCCAACGCCAGCTCGGCGTTTATCCCGGCCCTGCGCGCCTGGGCGGCCAGGCGCAAAAGCGCTTCCCCAATCTGCTCCTCTTCGGTGGCGCCGGAACCATCCATGCCGGCCTCTTCCAAGCCCGCCGAGGCGGCCTTTTTCAAAACCTTCTGGGCGCGCATCAGGGCGGGCAGACCGCGCGTCACCCCCCGCATTTCCTCGCTCAGGCTCGAAAAATGCTTCTCCTGCTTTTTCACCTGAGCCCAAAGCGCTGAAACCTGCTCCGGGGTTTCGGCCCTGGCCTGACCAAACACATGCCGGTGGCGCGAAATCATTTTGCGGCAAATGGCGGTGGTCACGTCGCTCTCGTCAAACTCCCCATGCCGCCGGGCGATCTCCGAGTGAAAAGCCACCTGAAACAGCACATCCCCCAGCTCGTCGTACAGGGCGTCCATATCCTCCCGGTCGATGGCGTCCAACACCTCATAGGCTTCCTCCACCAGATAGGGCTTCAGGGTTTCATGGGTCTGGGCGCGGTCCCAGGGACAGCCGTCCGCTTCCAGCAACCGCCGCATGATCCGGTTCAAATGGCGATAGCCATATCTTTCCAACTTATCCAGGCGCTTCTGGGCAAAAACCAGCGCGCAGCTTAAATGGTTATAGCGCTCGAAGCGATCCAACTCCATGAGGGATATGGTATGAATCTTGCCCTCCGGGTCGGAGATCAGACAGGGCTGATCCTCGGGATAACGCTCCATCAGCTTCAACTTGACTTCCGAGGCCTGAATCCGGTTATCCAGCTCGCGCACCAGACAGGGCATATCCGGATCGGGTTCAAAATCCGCGATATCCGAGGCGGCCAACGTCTGATAAACCCCGCCCGCCATGGCCGTCAGCGCGCCCTCCAGCGGCACGCCGGGCACGATCCGAACGGAAACACCGGCATTTAAAAGCGCCTCCACCGTGCTGTCCCGCAAATCCGCCACCCCATAGGCGATATCCTGATCCTGGGCGGCCCTTGCCAGCGCGTCCACCGCACTTTGAATGAGCTCGTCAAAATCCTCCGAGCGCTCATACAGCTCGTCCAGGCTCTCAAAGGCAATGCCCTGCTCTTTGAGATAGCCGCTCACCGGATGCCTTCGGGTTCTCAAGATCACCTTCGCGCTTTTGAGCGCATTCACGGCGCCCAAAGTCAGCTCATCCAACCGCGCGCCCAGGCCCACCACAGAAATCAATCCCAAGCCGGTTCCCTCCCAGGGTTCGCGGAAGGCCCAGCGCCCGTCCGCGCCATTTTTAGGCTATTATAACACAGACCCCGGCCCCTGAAAACCGCTTCCGCATTAAATCCCCCTTCGGAGCCATGCCGCGCCATATGTTTCGTATAAAATCCGCAAACAAACCCAAGAATTAATTTTTTATAAACCTTGACATAACACCCGCAATGGCATACAATACCTTCAACCGACAGAAAATGGGAGGGTTTCCATTATGTTGTATTTCAATCGTACCGAATTGCGGGATCATATCTACGCCTGCTGGAAGGGTAAGAACATCGGCGGAACCATGGGCACGCCCTATGAGGGCAGGCGCGAAATCCTGGATATCCAGGGCTTTGTCACCAAAGAGGGCGAAGTTTTGCCCAACGACGACCTGGATCTTCAGCTCATCTGGCTCAAGGCCATGGAGGAGCAGGGCCCCAACGCGGTCAACGAGCGGGTATTGGGCGAATACTGGCTCAGCTACATCGGCCCCAACTGGAACGAATACGGGGTTGGCAAGAGCAACATGCGCGAGGGATTCGTGCCCCCGATTTCGGGCGAAATCATGAACGACGAGTGGCGCAACTCCAACGGCGCCTGGATTCGTTCGGAGATTTGGGCCTCGCTGTATCCCGGCCAACCGGACCAGGCCATCCGCTATGCCTATTATGACGCCTGCGTGGATCACGGCTATGGCGAAGGTACCTATGCCGCCATCTTTACCGCGGCGTTGGAAAGCATGGCCTATGTATTGAAGGATATTCCCAAGCTGCTGGAATTGGCGCTTTCCAAGATCCCGGAGGGCTGCCGGGTGGCGCGCAGCGTCAGATTGGTCATGAAGGCCTATAAGGATGGTATCGACTGGAAAACCGCGCGCAACATGATCGTGGAAGACAGCGCGGATTTGGGCTGGTTCCAGGC
The DNA here is from genome assembly GCA_018716505.1 of Candidatus Faecaligallichristensenella faecipullorum. GTDB lineage: Bacteria > Bacillota > Clostridia > Christensenellales > Aristaeellaceae > Faecaligallichristensenella > Faecaligallichristensenella faecipullorum. Next base: position 28,736 of record DVJW01000132.1, read on the forward strand.
GCCGGCCAACGTGGCCTTTACCATCCTGGGCCTTCTGTACGGCGAGGGCGATTTCAAAAAGTCCATGATCCTGGCCATCAACTGCGGCGATGACACCGACTGCACCGGAGCCACGGTGGGCGCACTGATGGGCATTTTGTACGGCTCGGCCGGCATTCCCGAGGACTGGAGCCGCTATCTGGGCGACGATATCGTGACCTGCTGCCTGCTCAAGGGCCACGGCCCCTATCCTGGAACCTGCACCCAGCTCACGGATATCGTGATGAACATGCTGAGTGTGACCTTGCATCAGCCCTTTAACGGCCGCCTGAGCGCCTACCCCGCCGTGGTTCACGACGGAGAAACCGATTTTTCCCAGCTGAATGCCGGCCAATACGCGGGCAGCGCCTTTGCCGAGGCCCTGATGCGGCGCAAGCGCTATTCCTTCGAGGCGGAAAACCTGCTGGTCAACGCGCTGGTGGAATTTGACGAAGAGCCGCGCCTCACGCCGAATGGCGAGATCACCGGCAACATCACCATCCGCAACAAGACCTTCCCTGAGCAAAAGCACTATCAGTTGGAATGGATTCTGCCCGAGGGATGGCAGGCTTCGGGCCGGCGCGCGCTGTATTATAATCCCAGCACGCTCATTCAGTATCAGCCCGGCGAACCCATGCCCGGCACCTCGGCGGCATTTACCTTAACCGCAGGCGAGATGGTGGCCGCGAAAAACGAGCTGTTGCTCAAGATCAGCGTGACCGGCCGCTCCCTGCCGCTCATCATCCCCATCAATATTTTAGGCTGAGGCCTTATCTTCCCCCCGCTTGTCAAAGGGCAGGCGGGGGAAATTTTGCCCTTCATTCCATGATTTTCCAACCGCAGAATGGATAAAATCTTCCTCAAAGTCCATACTACCCACAGAAACTTCAAATTGATCTGGAGGGTTTAAAAATATGAAAGCTACTGGAATCGTCAGACGCATTGATGAACTGGGCCGGGTGGTTATTCCCAAGGAAATCCGCCGGACGCTGCGCATCCGCGAGGGTGACCCGCTGGAGATCTACACCGACCACGACGGCGAGGTTGTGCTCAAGAAGTATTCGCCCATTGGCGAAATTTCATCCATCGCCAAGGACTACACCGATTCGCTCTACCGTTCGCTGGGTCACATTGCCTGCATATGCGACCGGGATATGGTGGTTTCGGCCTCGGGCTCGCCCAAGAAGGAACTCTGGGAACGCCCGCTGAGCCCAGAGATGGAATCGGCCATGCAAAGCCGCCAAACCCTGCATCTCAACGCCGCGGGCGGCGCCAGGATGTTGCCGGTCACCACGGACGATGTGGCCAACCAGTATACCGCGCAGATCATGGTACCCATTCTGGCGGACGGAGAAGTCATCGGCGCGCTGTTGCTGTTGAGTAAAGAAACCGGGGTCAAGATGAGCGAGACCGATTTAAAGGTGGCCGAGACCACCGCCGGCCTGGTCGGGCGCCAGATGGAACAATAGGCCTTGCCAAACCGCTGCCAAAGGAGTATGATGAATCCATAAATCCTTGAAGGGGGCGGTTTTTTTGTGCCGTTTTGAGGAATTTCAACTGGTTTCCCCGGCGGATGGAACCGTCATTTATGGCCTATGCGCCCTGCCTGAATCCCGGCCCGTGGCCATCCTGCAATTGGTGCACGGCATGAGCGAGCACAAAGAGCGCTATAAACCCGTGATGGAATTTCTTTGCGCGGCCGGCTACACCTGCGTAATTCACGACCATCGCGGCCACGGAACCCATGCCCAGATTTTGGGCCACATGGGCGCGCCCAAGGCCGGCGGGCTTATCCAGGATATTTTGTCGGTCAATCAATGGGCCAAGTCGCGCTTCCCCCATCTCCCCTTGTTCCTCTTCGGCCACAGCATGGGCTCTTTGGCGGTGCGCGCCTTTATCCGGCGCTACGACGCCGGGATCTCCGGACTTTTGGTCTCGGGATGTCCCAGTTACAATCCGGGCGCGCCCCTGGGCAAAGGGTTATCCCGGCTGATGAGCCGGTTCAAGGGCGATGAATACCGAAGCCCGCTCATCCAACATCTGGCCTTTTCCGGAAACAACCGGGCTTTCGAACCCACAAAATCCGAAAACGCCTGGCTTTGCAGCGATGAAGCGGTGGTTACGGCCTATGACGGCGACCCGCTCTGCGGCTTTCCCTTTACCCTGAACGGATTCGAAACGCTGTTTACCTTGATGGAATGGGTTTACGCCTCCACAGGTTGGGCGGTGAATCAGCCAAATCTGCCCATTTACTTCCTTTCAGGCGGGGACGATCCCTGCCGCATCAGCGATAAGGCCTTTGAAGCGGCCCAGGCCCATTTAAGGAAAGTGGGCTATCTGAACGTCACCGGCCGGCTCTACCCCGGGATGCGCCATGAAATTCTAAACGAAAACGGCAAAGAAGCGGTCTTTCAAGACATATTGGAACATTTGGAGAAATGGCGAGGCGGCGAAACAAAATAAAAAGGCGGGCTGCCCAAGGGATTGCCTTTGGACAGCCCGCTTTTTTGCCTACTTTAATTGCTTCATTACTTCGAGGTGGAAATCGCGGAATCCTTGAGCACCACATCGTGGGCGCCGCCCTCGATAATCGAGGTGGAGGAAACCAAGGTGATCTTGGCTTTCTGTTGAAGCTCAGGGATGGTGAGCGCGCCGCAGTTGCACATGGTGCTCTTGACCTTGCTCAGCGTCAGGCCCACATTGTCCTTGAGGGAGCCCGCGTAGGGCACATAGGAATCCACGCCTTCTTCAAAGGAGAGCTTGCTGGCCCCGCCCATGTCATACCGCTGCCAGTTGCGGGCACGCGCCGAGCCTTCGCCCCAGTACTCCTTCATATAGCTGCCGTTGATATTGACCTTGTTGGTGGGGCTCTCGTCAAAGCGCGAGAAATAGCGGCCCAACATCACAAAATCGCTGCCCATGGCCAAGGCAAGGGTCAAATGATAGTCGTGCACAATGCCGCCGTCCGAGCAGATCGGGATATAGATTCCGGTCTTTTGGAAGTATTCATCCCGGGCGGCCGCCACTTCCTGAACCGCGGTGGCCTGGCCGCGGCCAATGCCCTTCTGTTCCCGGGTAATGCAGATCGAACCGCCGCCGATGCCGATCTTCACAAAGTCAGCGCCCGCTTCGGCCAGGAACAGGAAACCATCCCGATCCACCACATTGCCCGCGCCCACCTTCACGCTGTCGCCATACTTGGAGCGGATATAATCCAGGGTAATCTTCTGCCACTCGGTAAAGCCCTCCGAGGAGTCGATGCACAGCACGTCCGCGCCCGCCTCCACCAGCGCCGGAACCCGCTCCTCATAATCGCGGGTATTGATGCCCGCGCCCACCATGTAGCGCTTCTTGGCGTCCAGCAGCTCCAGGGGATTTTCCTTGTGGTTGGAATAGTCCTTGCGGAAGATGAAATACATCAGCCTGCCCTCGTCGTCCACAATGGGCAGCGAGTTCAGTTTATGCTCCCAGATGATGTCGTTGGCGGCCTTCAGGGTGGTATCCTTCTTGCCGCAGATCAGATGCTCCATGGGGGTCATGAATTCGGAAACCTTGGTATTCACGTCCATCCTGCTTACCCGATAGTCGCGGCTGGTTACAATGCCCAGCAGCTTTCCATTGGGCGTGGCATCCTCGGTCACGGCCACCGTGGAATGGCCGGTCTTTTCCTTGAGGGCCAGCACATCGCTCAGGGTCTGATCCGGGCGGATATTGGAATCACTCACCACAAAGCCAGCCTTGTAGCTCTTGACGCGGCGCACCATATCGGCCTCGCTCTGTACGCTCTGGGATCCATAAATAAAGGAAATTCCGCCCTCCTTGGCCAGAGCAATGGCCATCTTATCGTCGGAAACCGCCTGCATAATGGCCGACACCATGGGGATATTCAAACTGATGGCCGGGGTCTCGCCCTTTTTGAACTTGACCAGCGGGGTCTTCAGGCTCACATTGGCGGTCATGCACTCTCGGGAAGAATATCCCGGAATCAAAAGATATTCGTTAAACGTGCGCGACGGCTCCTGAAAATAAAACGCCATACTGCATGGTTCCCCCTTCGTAATTTATTCTTCTATGTAAGGCGACATCTTACCACGTCCAGATTAAGCCCGCAATCATCTTCGCAAAATTTAATATTACATGGGTTATATTTTTCGTTTACATTTACATTTCACAAAGTCGTTGAAATTTTGTCATTTTATTGTTATA
>DVJW01000133.1 GCA_018716505.1 Candidatus Faecaligallichristensenella faecipullorum
GCCGCGGGCGGGGGAAATGCGGGGGGAAGGGGGGGGATTTGAGCGGGCTCAAAGGGTTGAAAGAATCCCCAGCCGGGCGGGCATAATAATCCGCTTCCATGAAAATCTTCGCCGGATCCCTTTCGTTTCTCGGGGAATCGTTGACACCCCGGCGGGGTCATGGTATAATTTGGGTTAAGAAATGGATTTTTTCGCAAAGGAGGGAAAACGGCATGGCGAACACGGCCCGGCGGATTCAGGTTTTCGTGATGGTTCTGCGCGGCTTTGCGTTCGATTTTTGCGCCAAAGGGGGAAGTCTGCCCTTTTGGAGGAAAAGGCGTGCCGTTTTTGCCTGATTTCTGAGATTTTGCGCGCGTTTTTCCGGCGGAGGGCGGTTGTCCTCCGCTTTTTGTATGCCCATATTCCCGAAATCAAGGAGGGTTTTTATGTTTGCCGCCCTTAAGAAATATTGGGTGACCGCGCGGCTGTGCGCCCGCCAGATGAGCTATTTCGGCCTGGCCGACCTCATGGGCGGATATCTGTTGCGCCTGGCCCAGATGGCGGTCATGCTGATGGTGTGGTCGGCCCTGTTCCATCAGGGCGCGGATATGCAGGGCATGACCCTGAATCAGATGCTGCGCTACACCCTGTTGTCCAGCGCCCTTCAACCCCTGCTGGACGTGCGCACCCCGGCCACGGCCATGCTGCATTCCGGGGAGCTGCTTTCGCCCTATCAGCGGCCCATGCCGGTGTTCGGACAATTGATCGCCCAGACCGTGGGGGGATGGGCCATGGGGCTTTTGCTGTACAGCCTGCCCTGTCTGGTCATGGGCGCACTGTTTGGGCTGAGCCCCATCCCGGATTCGCCCTGGTTTTTCCTTTCACTTTTGCTGTCCATGGCCCAGGGCTTTGCGGTGGATTTCCTGTTCGCCTGCCTGCAGATCCATTTAAAGAGCATGGAATGGACGATTCATGTGATCCGGGGCGCGCTCAACGCCCTGCTCACCGGCGCGGTGATCCCCTTCGCGGCCCTGCCCTGGGGCATCGGGGAATTCCTGTCCCTGACCCCCTTCGGCACCATGGCCGGCGCGCCGCTTTCGCTGTTTGTTTCGCTGGACGGCGCGGCGCGGCTGATTCCGGCCCAGATTCTCTGGACCGCGGCGCTGTGGCCCCTGGCCGTTTGGGCCTTTCACAGGAGCAGGGAAAGGATGGTGTCGTATGGCGGATAAAAATTCCTCCGAAAAACTTTGTTTTTCGGAGGAGAAGCGCAGGATTTGTGAATCAAAGATTCACGGCCAATCCTGCGCCCAAATCGGAAGCAGCTTCCGGACGCGCAGGTCGTCCTCCAGCAGCTTTGATTCAAAGGGCCGCGTCCCCGAACCGGCAAAATTGATCCTGCGGAATGAAAAACGCCGCGTCCCCGAACCGGCAAAGGCGGACAGCGAAGCCCCCCGGGGCGGCGGGATGATCAAGGCCCGCTTGAAGCAGCTGTTTAAGCTCTATGCCCTGTACGCGCGCATGGACGCCCAATGGCTGCTGCACGACACCCGAAACGGTATCTTCTGCATTCTGGGCGATCTTTTATCCAACCTGGCCGGATTGAGCGGGGTATTCCTGCTGGCCGTGCGCTTTAACGGGGTGGGCGGCTTGAGCGCCAACGAGGTGCTGCTCTTGCTGGGCCTGTCCGGTTTGGGCGACGGCATGATCATGACCTTTTTCTCGGGCTTTAACGTGGCCAACATCAGCCGCCGGGTGGGCCGGGGCCAGGTGGACCACATGCTGATCCAGCCGGTCCCCCTGTGGATGCAGCTGTTGACCGAGGGTTTTTTGCCGGTGACCGGCAGCCAGACCCTGCTTCTGGGCGGGGTGGTGACCGGGGTGGCGCTGTCCCGGCTGGGGCTTTGGCTGAGCCCGGCCATGGCCCTTCAAATCGCGCTGATGCTCATATTCCGGCTGATGATCCAGCTGGGGCTTTCGTATCTCGCGGGCAGCCGGGCCTTTTACCGGCCGGTGAGCTGTGAGGAACTCTCCTCGGTGGTGCTGGATTTGACCAGCTCGCTGTCCAAATATCCCTTTTCCGGGCTGGCCGGCTGGCTTACGGTGGTGCTGGTGAGCGTGCTGCCAGTGGGGCTGATGGCCTGGATGCCGGCCATGGTGATTTTAAACAAGCCCGGTTTTTCCCTGGGCATGGCCTGGATGGCCGCGGTGGCGGTCATGTGCGCCGGTTTGGGCGCGATTTTCTTTCGGAAAGGATTGAGCTATTATGGAAAAACCGGCTCCGCGCGCTACCGCGCCATCGGACACCGCAGTTGAGTTAAAGGGCGTATCCAAATATTTCGACCAGCGCCAGCACGACGGGCGCATGATCGACAACCTGCTGCACCCGCGCTTTAAGCGGGTGGCCGCCCTGAGCGGGGTCAGCTTCAGCCTGGCGCGGGGGGAATTCGTGGCCTACGCCGGGCCCAACGGCGCGGGCAAGAGCACCACCTTTAAGCTGCTCTGCGGGCTTTTGGCCCCGGACGGGGGCAGCCTGAGCGTGCTGGGCATGAACCCCATCAAGCAGCGCATCCCCCTGATGAAGCGGGTGGGCGTGCTGTTCGGCAACCGCAGCGAGCTGTGGTGGGATCACCCGGTGCGGGCCTCCTTTGAATGGAAGAAAACGGTCTGGGATATTGACAGCGCCCGGTATGCGCGCATGTTGGATATGGTGTGCGATCTGCTGGGGGTGGACGAACTGATGGACACCTTTGTGCGCGAGCTGTCCCTGGGACAAAGGATGCGGGCCGATCTGGCGCTGATGCTCATCAGCGAACCCGAGCTGGTGCTGTTGGACGAGCCCACTTTGGGCCTGGACGTGCTGGCCAAGCGCCAGATGATCGATTTTTTGAAGGCCATCAACCGGGAAAAGCGCACCACCATTCTGGTGACCAGCCACGACATGGACGATTTGACCGCCATGGCCCGGCGGCTGATGCTGATTCACCAGGGCCAGGTGGCCTTTGACGGCCCGCCGAATGAGCTCACCCGCCTGACCGGGGACAGGCGGATCATCACTTTGGACCGGGCGGGCGAGGCCCCGGAGCTGCCCGGGGCGCGGCTGATCAAGAGCGAGGCCGGCCGCCACAGCTATGCCTTTGACGGCAACGCCGCCTCCATCCAACAGCTGCTGTTTCATGTTGCCCAAATTCCCGGGGTCAGGGACATCGAGACCAGCCGCCAGGGCATCGAGGAGGTCATCGCCCAATTGTATAAGGAATGGAAGAAATAGGAACGCTGTCAGGAAAATGAATGCTTCATTTTCCTGAGTTGCATCATTTTCCTGTCACCTTCGGTGACGGCCGGAAAATGATAGAGGAAGCGGCCACCTGGGCCGCGTCCTCGAACCGGCAAAGCCGGTTCTGCGGATTGAATATGAAGGGGACCCGGCCCCTTCATGCATCCCCGGAGTAATAAATTAGGTTTTTTGACAGCCAGGGGGGTTGCCGCCATTGCGCGGCAGCCCCCCGGTTTTCTACGGCCGCTTTCCGGGCTCGATCTCCACGCTCACCCCGGTCTTGCCCTTGCGCATCTGGTTGCGCCTTTTGCGGTTTTCCCAGCTGTCCAGCACGATATCCAGATCGTAATCTGCCCCGGGATACAGTTCGCCGCCCTTCAAAAAGGGCTGCACCCGATGGGCGGGCAGGTTAAAGTTCTTGCCCTTGATGCGCAGCAACAGCTCGCCCCGGGCGTTGGGGGGCTGCACCACCGTGGCCAGGGCGTTCATAAAGGGCACGCGCACCCGGTCGCCCGGGGCAAAGACCGGCTTTTGGGGCTGGGATTTGGGAGGATTTACCCCCATGCGCCGGGGCTGGTCCCGCTCCACGGGTTCGGGCTGAGCCTGCTCGGGTTCGGGCGTTTCCCCTGCCGGTTGGGGCTCGGGCGCGGACGTCCCTTGGTTTTTCGGGGAAAGGTCAAATTCCCCGCCGCCAGGATAGGCCGCGCGCCAGGCCCGCTCCAGTATGGAGCGCTTCACCCCCAGCCGCTGGGCGATATACAGGGCGCAGCTTTCCCCGGCCTCGCCCATTTCCAGGCGGTACAGGGGCTTTAAGTTCACCCGGTCAAAGGTCATGCGGGCGTTGACAAAGCCCTCGGTTTCCGAGGCAAAGCGCTTGAGTTCGGGATAGTGGGAGGTGGCCATAATCAGGCATTTCAGCCGCCCCAACTCCTCCAGCACGGCCACGGCCAGGCCCATGCCCTCCTGGGGATCGGTGCCGCTGCCCAGCTCGTCCAACAGCACCAGCGACCTGGGCGAGGCCGCGTTCAGGATGCGCACCACCCGGGTCACATGGGCCGAGAAGGTGGACAGGTTCTCCCTCAGGCTCTGGCCGTCGCCGATATCCGCGAACACCCCGCTGAGCAGCGGAATCACCGCCCGTTTGCAGGGAATTTGCAGCCCGCTCAAGGCCATCAGGCACAACAGCCCGGCGGTCTTGATGCTCACGGTCTTGCCCCCGGTGTTGGGCCCGGTGATGACCAGCGCCCGGGTGTTCCCGCCCAGGCGCAGGTTCATGGGCACCGCGTCCTGGCCCAGCAGCGGATGGCGGGCCTCTTCAAGCTCCAGCTCCATGCGCTTGCCCACCATCAGCTCGCCGCCCTTCATTTCGGCCGCCAGGCGGCCGCAGCCAAAGATGAAGTCAATCTCCTCCATGCTCTCGCGGTTGACGGCCATCTGCCCCTGGCTCTGGGCGGCCAAATCGCTGAGTTCGGCCAGGATGCGGAACTCCTCGTTGCCCTCGTCGATTTTGAGCTGATCCAGCTGGGCCTGAAGGGCGGACACGGCCTCGGGCTCGATGAACACCGTGGCCCCGCTGCCCGAGGTGTCCAGGGTCACCCCGCGCACCTGCCTTACATATTCCCGCTTCACCGGCACCACGTAGCGGCTGCCCCGCTGGCTGTAGTAGGCCTCCTGAAAATAATGGGGATGGGCGCGCATGAGCGAGGACAGATGATCCTTCATGCGGGAGGCCACCCGCTCCATCTGGGCGCGGATGGAGCCCAGAAGTGGGCTGGCCCGGTCGTCCAGCCGCTCCCCGCGCACGCAGCGCTCGATTTCCAGCCGGATATCGTCCAGGGGCTCCACGCTCATGCCCTGGCCCGGGGCCAGGGGATCGATGGGCATGGCCCGCTGAAGATAGCTCTTCAACAGCCGGCAATGGTTCAAAAACTCCCTGACCCCGCTGAGCTCCTCGATGGACAGCACCTCGCCCAGCCTGAGCTTATCGGAAAGGGCGGAAAGCCCCTTCATGGAGTACACCGGCGGCTCGCCCATGGCCTCGTACACCTTGCGCGCCGAGGCGGTCAGGGCCTGGGCCCGGGCGATCTCCTCGATATCCTGCATGGGCGCAAGTTCCCGCGCCCGCGAAGCCGCCTTTTCGGTGCGCATATAGCCGGACAGGCGCTCCTTAATCACCGGAAATTCCAGCATGTTCATGGAATCCTGTTCAAACATCGAATATAATCTCCTTCATCACAATTTGGAATGGGGATCTCCTCCGGCGGCTTAGGCCTTGGGCGCACAAAAAAAGGGCGTGCGAACGCACGGCCCCAGAACAGGTGGACGGGGGAGTATCTCCCCCGCCACGACCACCCCTGCCAGTTTCCGCTGAAATCCGATGGATTCCCGATCGCGGAAACCGGCAGGAAAAAAGGGGCGTGAGCCGCGGCGGCCGCCGGCTAAGGGTATGGCAAACAGCCCGCGCGAAAACGCGCGGCGCCAGCACCCTTATGCGCTTAGCAGCTAGCCGACATAACTCACTCCCCCTGTTTCTAAGATAGATTCAGTATAGCCCAAAGGGCGCGGTTCGTCAAGGAAAAAAAACGCCCCGCCCCATGCGGACGCACGGCGCGGGGCGGTCAGGCGGCGGTCTTTGCGCCCGGGAAAAGCGCTATTGCATGTAAATGCGCTTAAACTCTTTAAGGCTCTCCTCCGGGGGCAGCAGCGGGCCGTATTCCAGGCCGCACGCGCCGGTATAGCCGGCCTTGTCTATGGCGGCAAAGATGACCTTGTAGTCGTTTTCCCCATATTGCAGCTCATGGCGGCCCGGATGGCCGGCCGAGTGCAGGTGGGCGATGCAGTCCAGGTTGTGGGTGACGTTGGGGATGATATTGCCCTCCATCACCTGCTGATGGTATATGTCGTATACCACCTTGACCAAGGGATGGTTGACCTCGCGCACAATCTCAAAGCCCTCCACGGACGACCACAGATAATAGCCGGGGTGATTCACATAGGTATTGAGCGGCTCGATCATGATGGTCACCCCGCTGTCCTCCAAAATCGGCTTGGCGGCGGTCAGGCCCTTGACGATGGACTCATGCTGAAACTCGCGGCGCGCGCCGGTGTCGGGGCCGACCTGGGTAATCAGGCGCTTCACGCCCATGCGCACAGCCGCCTCACAGCTCTCCTTCAACCCATCCAGCCAGGCCTGGCGCGCGGCGGGGGCCGTCAAATCAAAGTTGGTGGTGCACATGCTGAGCAGCTCCACCCCGTTGTCCTCACAGGCATGGCGCACGGCGTCCGCGTCCAGATTTTTCCAATTATAGGTCTCCGCGGCGTCAAAGCCCAGCTCATGGATGCGCTTGATCGCGCCGCAAAAATCCATGTCCCCGAAAAAGCAAGGTACCGGTATGCAAATTCGCATTGTAGCCCCTCCTGATTTCGCTTTGCCCTTACAGCAATATCTTTTTGCCCGTTTCCATGGACTCATTGGCCGCGAAGCCCAGCTTCAGCGTCTTGAGCGCGTCGGCGTACGGCGAGCGGATCCTGGAGCCGTCGCCCGACTTGACGGCGTCGATAAAGGTGCGGTCCTCGGTCACGCCCTGGTCCAGCTGGCGCATGAAGGTGCGCGTCTCCTTGTCGGTGGAGAAGGTGGCGCTGGTGCGCAGGCGGTACTCTATGCTCATGTCCTCCAGGAACACCCGCAGGCCGCAGAAGGGATAGCCGTGCTCCTTTTTCAGATAGCAGGCGCTCACCAGGGTGGCGGTGTAGTTGTTGTCAAACTCGATGACCGCGGTGGAATGGTCGTCGGTGTCATAGTCCTCCCGGCCGGTGACGATGCCCCGGGAGCAGGTCGCGTAGACCGACTTGGGCTCGCCGAACAGATACCTCAGGCCGTCCAGCAGATGGATATTCTGCTCCACCAGCTGACCGCCGCAGGTGCTCTTCTTCTGCCACCACCATACGCCCGGGATGCCGCCCACCCAGGCGCCGTATACCAGTCCGCCCGGCCTGTGCCTGGGCAGTTCGTCCTTTACCATGTCAAACACATCCAGATAGCGGTCCTGGAAGCCCACCGCGGTGATCAGCTTCTTTTCGGCCACCCGTTTCACAATGGTTTCGGCCAGGCCCAGATCCAGCGTCATGGGCTTTTCCACCAGGAAGGGGAGGCCCAGGTCGATGGCGCGCAGCTCGGTATCCGTGTGCGCGGTGGGCTCGACGCAGATATACACCGCGTCCAGGGTGGCGGCGCTTTCATGGTCATACAGCTCGGTATGATTCCTGTATACCCGCTGGGCGCCGAACAGCCTGGCCATGGCGTCGCGGCGCTCCTCAATCGGGTCGGCGACCGCCACCACCTCCACGTCGTCAAACTCCACAAGATGTTTGGCATGGAATCCCTGCATAATTCCTCCGCAGCCAATAAGTCCCAGACGAACCTTGTCCATGGTCAAACCCTCCCACTGTTTATTGTCTGAAAAGTTTACAATCGGGCACCATGCCCATATTATACCATCCTTTTATGCTCCGTCAACCCTTAAAACAAACGAAACATTAAAATTCAGCGTGTCGAAAAAGCCGGCACGCTGTCCGGAAAATGAAGTACTCATTTTCCGGACTCACCGAAAATTCCACGCCCCCCGGGTTGTGCTAAACGCCAAAAAGTCGTATAATAGATGCGTATCGCGCATAAGAATGGAGGGGATTTTGTGCTTTTACATCTGGGCGACGTGGTAAAGATGCGCAAGCCTCATCCCTGTGGAAGCGACCTCTGGGTCATCACCCGGGTGGGCGCGGATATCAAGATAAAATGTCAGGGCTGCGGCCGGGTGGTCATGTTGGAGCGGCCCGACTTTGAAAAACGGCTGAAGAAGATCGTATCCAGCCCCGCCGGGGAGGAGCAGGGCGCGGATGGCTGAGGTCAAGGCCAGGAAAAAGCCGGCCTCTCCCCCGACGCGCCAGGCGCGGCGCAAAAAGCGGCGCAGGCGGGCGGCGTTGAGCTGGGCGCGGGCGCTGATTCTGGCGCTTTTGCTGGGCCTGTTTTTGAGGGGCTTTGTGTTTGAAATCGTGCGCGTGCAAGGCCCGTCCATGAGCGAAACCCTGGAAAGCGGGGATCTGGTGCTGGTCACCAAGTTTGATTACCTGTTTTCCGAACCCCAAAACGGGGATATCGTGCTCTGCGCCTTTCCGGGCCGGGAGGGACGGTTTGTCAAGCGGGTGGTGGGCACGCCCGGGGATACCGTTTCCATCAGCCAGGGCGCAACCACCCGAAACGGCGAACCGGTGGCGGAACCCTATGTAACCTTGCCGGCCGGGGAGGACTTCGGCCCGGTTACCCTGGAAGAAAACCAATATCTGGTCATGGGCGACAACCGGCTAAAGAGCCGGGACAGCCGGGATCCCGAAGTCGGGGCGCTGGAGGAAGGGGCGTTTTCCGGGCGCGTTCGTTTCAGGCTTTGGCCATTTGAGGTGTTTTGAAAGGATGGTCGATCTTCATGAACACGCCTGAGCCGGAAAAAAAAGAGACCGGTACAAACTGGCGGCGGGAATTGCTCAGCTGGGTGCGCTGTTTTGTGGGCGCGCTGCTGGTGGTGGCGCTGCTCAGAATTTTTGTGTTTTCCCTGATCCAGGTGGACGGCGAATCCATGCTGGAAACCCTGCACGACGGGGACCGGCTCCTGGTCACCCTGTATGACGGCAAATGGGGATGGGGCGAACTCAACCGGGGCGATGTGGTGATCTGCCGCTATCCCGGGGCGGACCATCTTTCGGTCAAGCGCATCATCGGCATGCCCGGGGAAACCCTGGAGCTGTTCATGGGCCAGCTGTTCATCGACGGGCAGCCCATGGAAGAGGAATACCTCACTTATGTGGATTACGCGCCCTTTGGGCCGGTGACCTTGGGGGAGGACGAATACTTCGTCATGGGCGACAACCGCCCCTCCAGCCTGGACAGCCGGTCCATGGAGGTGGGGCCCCTCACGCGCGGGGCCATCGAAGGCAAGGTGCGCATGGTGCTCTGGCCGGAATTTAAAAATCTCGATTAGCGAAGAAAGGTCGTTAAAGCGGAAATGAACGAGAAAAAGAGCGAGCAGGATCTTCAGATTATCAAGAAGCCCGAGGGCGAGGCCGAGGGGGAAAAACCGGCGGCCCCGCCCGAAAAGCCCAGGAAAAACGTGAAAAAAGAGGTGCGCGAGTGGGTGGTTTCCATTGCGGTGGCCCTCATCGCGGTGATCCTGATCCGCACCTTCCTGTTTACCGTCATCAAGGTCGAGGGCCCCTCCATGAACGACACCCTGTGGGAGGGCGACCGGCTGATCGTCACCATCGCCGATATGAAGATCAACGGCCCCCAGCGCTTTGACGTGGTGATTACCCATTTCCCCGATTCGGACAAGCGCTATGTGAAGCGGGTGATCGCGCTGCCCGGGGAAACCCTGGAGATCCGGGACGGGGTCACCTATATCGACGGTGAGCCCCTGGACGAGCCCTTTGTCACCCATCCTTCCACCAGCGACTTCGGGCCCTACACCGTGCCCGAGGGGCAATACATGGTGCTGGGCGACAACCGCTCCAACAGCCACGACAGCCGCGCCGACGACGTGGGCCCGGTGGACGAGGATATGATCATCGGCAAGGTGCGCTTCATCATGTGGCCCTTCAGCCATTTTGGCGTGGTGGAATAGCATAAAAACCAGAGCATTAACAAACCTATATCTTTCGTTTGGGGATGCATGAAGGGGCCGCGGCCCCTTCATATCTTCGCCCCGGCCTCGGCCTGCGCCGGGCCGGGGTTTCGGTTCGCAAACGTTGTTTGCGAACCTCCAGCCGCGCAAAGCGCGGCCTTCGAAATCCGCAGAACCGGCTTTGCCGGTTCAAGGTTGGAAGCCCAAAGGGCTTCCAAGTCGGCTTCGCCGACCGCGACGGCAAAATCGGAGATTTTGACGCCGCGCCGCTGGAGCGGCCCAAGTGGCCGCTTCCGATATCATTTTCTGGCCGCTGCCAAAGGCAGCAAGAAAATGATGCAGCTCAGGAAAATG
>DVJW01000134.1 GCA_018716505.1 Candidatus Faecaligallichristensenella faecipullorum
CACAAAATGCGCCGAAATGGAACCCCCTAACGGCGCATCTTGCGTAAATTTATGGAAAAAACTATAGATTTAGCCGATATTGCCGGTAAATTTTATGATTTGTCCCGCCAGCACCCTCCATAACGGCCCGGGAGGCGGAATTTTCCTCTAAAATGGTGGAGGCCTCCACCGTCAGGATGCCCACCTTCCGCGCGCTTTTGAGCAGCGCGTCCATGAGCAAAAGCGCGGTGGGGCCGTTCCGAAACGGCCGGGCGATAAAGAACTGGCTGGCCCGAAGATGCGCCGCCTTGCCCTCCCGAAGCGCCAGAAGAAAACCGCACGGCCTTCCTTCTTTCCACGCCATAAATCCAAAGGGCTTTTGATAGTATGGACGGATCGCGCCCAGTCCCATGCGCAACTCCGCGAGACTCATGCCCTCGCCGCAATCGTTGAGCACATTGAGCAGCGCCCGTTCATCCTGACCCAAATCGCAGTTTCTAACCGCAATGCGCGTTCTTTCCCGAGCCCACGCGGCTGCGCCTTCATATTGATCAGGGAGTCCATCCGCCACCTGAAAGCGGTAGGCCAGAAAGTCCTGAGCCTTAACGAACCCGCACTGGGTCATCAGCACGTCATACCAGGGCGGGTTGTGAACGCTGAGCACCCCTGGCCGCTCGTCAAACCCCTTCACCAGCACGCCGGACCGAAAATCCACCAGATTTGGAGATATGGGACCCACTACCCGTTCGCTGCCCCACTGTCTTTGGCGCCTGACCACCTCGTCCATCAGACGCCCGACCGCCTCCTGCCGGTTTTCCGCCTCAAAAAGGCAGATATAGCCCTGTTTTTGCCCGGTGCTTTCAACAAACTCCAAATCCACCCCGGTCATGACCCGGGCCACCATTTTATCGCCTTCCATGGCGGCCAGCAGCGCGCAGGGGCCCCGCTTGGGCAGCACGTCCCAAGCTGGATGCGTCGAACGAAATTCAGAAAAAAATTTCCGGCGCCGCTCTTTTCCGCTCAGGCCGTTCCCGGGCCCAAACCCTAAAAAGGCGGCCCGGCCCCCAAGGCCCGCCGCCTCTATGACGCGTATTTCATTCATCTGCACGCACCAGCTCTCCCAACCGGATGACATCATTTCTATAAACCGCCTTGATCGCCGGATTATACAGTATGGAGGCCGGATGATACAGCGCAAACAGCCGCCGGCCGCCCACATCATACTCCTTTCCATGGCATGCGCCCACCGTCGCACCGCGCCCCATGAGCGCCCGCAGCGCCACATTGCCCAAGGTAACGATCCATTGGGGCTTAACCAATTCGATTTCCTGCTGAAGCCAACTCAGGAAAAGCTCGACTTCCTCCCGGGTGGGCGGCCGGTTGACCACGCCGCCGCTCTTGGAATGCTTCACCGGCCGGAATTTGACGGTATTGGTGATATAGAGCGCCTCCCGGCTGAGCCCGGAAAGCTCTAAAAACTCATCCAAATTTTTCCCGGCCCGGCCCACAAAGGGACGGCCCTGCATGGTCTCCTGCTCGCCCGGCGCTTCGCCGATGAGCATGACGCGCGCCCGCTCATCCCCTTCCCCGAAGACCAACAGCTTGTGCTCGGTGGGATAGAGTTTGTCAAAAAAATCGGTCATCTCCCGCTTAAATTTTTCCAATTATTCCGCTCCTTCCCGAACCGGTTTGAGCTCAAGCTCGTCAAGTTTTTCCCGGACCGCCTGCAAATCCTGCCAGGCCGCACGCTTGAGCGACTCATTTCTGAGCAGCGCCGCGGGATGAAAGGTGGGCATCATCCACACGCCCTTGCGCTCGGTCCAACGGCCCCGATCCCGGGTAATGCGCAGCTCGGGATCCAAGGTATACCGGCCTGCGGTGGCGCCCAGAAGCAAAATCACCTGGGGCCTGACCAGCGCCACCTGAGCTCTTAGATAGGGCAGACAGGCCGCGGCCTCCTGGGGATCCGGGGTGCGGTTGCCCGGCGGACGGCATTTTACCACATTGCAGATATAAACCTCTTCCCTGGAAAGCCCGATGGCCTTCAGCATTTTGGTAAGCAACTCGCCCGCCCGGCCCACAAAGGGACGGCCGCTCCTGTCCTCTTCGGCGCCCGGCCCTTCCCCGATGAGCATGAGGCGGGCGTTGGGATTGCCTTCCCCGGGCACCACACAATGCCTTTGCCCGGCCAGCGGGCATTTTTGACAATGGGCCAACGCGTCCATCAGCCCACTCCAGCTGACCATCATAACCCTTTCCCCCATTACGCCTGCTTTTGTTCAAGCCTTTGGTATGCAAAACCTAGTATGGCTGCTTTTCAGGCCATAAATACGGTAAAAGCGTCCCCACACGAGGACGCTTTTGCGTTTTTCTTTACCCAGCGGCCCGCTGTCATCCCTGGGGCGTTTCTATGGCGTCGGGCTGCACAATCGCCTCGGAAATCGAAGTCCCAATTCCCGAGAAAGTCTGGGCCAAGTCCACCTTCAACCATCCAAACAGCTGACTTAGCATCAACACACAAATTATAATCAGCAGCGCGCTGCCCAGAATGGCGATGAAGTCGAAAAAGCCGCCCACGATCTTAAAGCGCGTACGCCGCTTGCGCAGCTCCCGCTTGGTCATATAGTCCGCCATTTATATCATCCCTTTCCGGAGCGTCTACCTATATTGTACCGCAAATTCAGAAAAATGCAACCCGTCTCATCAGGCCCGAACCACGCTTTCCACCTGCGCATCCTGTTCAACGGAAAAAGCGATATTGGTGGCATGGTCGGCCACCCGCTCCAAATTGGACAAAATATCCGAAAACATCATGCCCGACTGCGGGGTGCACAGGCCTTGGGTCAGCCGGTCCACATGCGTCTGCTGCAGCTCTTTCTCCAAATCGTCAATTTGCTCTTCCAACACCAACGCCTTGGGCAGCATACCCCGGTCTCGGGTATGGAAGACCGTCAGCGCGCGGTTGCAAAGTTCCACCACCCGATTGAGCATATCGGTCAGCTCTTCCATGGATTTGTCCGAAAACGGCACCTTCTTCTGCACCCGCATGACCGCGTATTCCGCCATATTTTCCGCATGATCCCCGATGCGCTCCAGATCGTTGACCACATGGAACAGGCTGGCTAAAAGTTGCATATCCCTGGGCGGCAGCTTGAGCTGGCTGGCGCTCACCATAAACCGGGTAATTTCGTGGTTGAGAAAATTGACCACGTCCTCGGTCTGCTCGATTTGATCCACATCGTCCGCTTTGCCCTGGATAAAATCCATGGTGGCGTGCTCCAAATTATCCACCGCCATGCGGCCCATGCGCTCAACCTCTTTGCACAGCTGGGCCACGGCAATGGGCGGAGTGCTCAAAATGCGGTCGTCGATGTACATTAGACGCTTTTCGTCCTCGGTTTGCTCCTCGCCGGGCACTATAATTTCCGAAAGTTTAACCAACATACCCGAGAACGGCAGGAAGACCACCACCTCAAATACCTTAAACAAGGTGTTCACATTGGCAATCTCCCGGGAGATATCCCCGCTGCTGCTGGCGATCCATTGTTCCACCGGCAAAATCTGAAACAGGATCAGCAAAATCGTGGTTCCGAAAACGTTGAGCATCAGATGAATCACCGCCGCCCTGCGGGCCATGGGCGAGGTGCCCACCGAGGCCAACAGCGCGGTTACACAGGTGCCAATGCCGGTTCCCAATACAAGGTACATGGCGGTCTGAAGGGGCAACACCCCGGTGGCGCCCAGAATTTGGATCAGGCCCACCGCGGCCGAAGAGCTTTGAATCAATGCGGTCATGGCCACCCCCACCAGCATGGCCAATACCGGATTGGAGAACGCGGTTACCAGGGAGATAAATTCCGGCATATCCTTCAGCGGCTCCATGGCCGAGCTCATCAGATCCATGCCCACGAACAAAACGCCGAAACCGGCCACAATGCCGCCTATGCGCTGAATCCTGGGATTTTTGAAAAACAGGATCATGACCACGCCCGCCAGCAGGAAAATGGGCGCCACTTCGGTGAGCTTAAAGGCCACCAACTGACCGGTAATCGTGGTGCCGATATTCGCGCCCATGATCAGACCGGTGGCCTGGGCAAGATTCATGAGCCCGGCGTTCACAAACCCCACCACCATGACCGTGGTGGCGCTGGAGGATTGGATAATGGCCGTGAATACCGCGCCCACCAGCACGCCCATGAAGGTGTTCTTGGTCAGCTTTTCCAATAGCCTGCGCAGATTCGCACCTGCCGCCTTTTCCAATCCTTCGCCCATCATCTTCATTCCGTACAGGAACAGGCCCAAACCCGACATCAGCCCCATGATCATTCCAAAGGACATCGTCTCACTCCCTGTCATTCATCAAAAATTTTTTGGCCATTCAAAATCTTCCTTATAGATTTTACTCAGTTTTGACTTAAGGCGCAACCCATCCCTGGCGAATTTAACAGGATATTGTCACAAGCCGGGAAATATTGGATATTCCGGCAAAATGAGCGCAAAAAAAGAACGATTCATTCCATCGTTCTTTTATCAAATTTTATGATAGCATTATAAATAATCTTTCCATTCCTCTCCCTGGGGCACGGTATGATGCAAATGCCCCTGGTCCATGAGGCCCGGAAAACCGTTCTGGCGCAGCGCCTCATACAACACAATGGCCACCGAATTGGACAAATTCAGCGACCTGGCCTGTTCGCGCATGGGGATGCGGATACATTTTCCATACTCCGCGGCCAGCAGCTCCTCCGGCAAGCCCTTGGTTTCCCGGCCGAACACCAAAAAATCCTCCATGCCGTATTGCACTTCAGCATAGCTGCGGGGCGCCTTGGTGGTGGCGAAATGAAGCCGGGCCTCCGGATAGGCCGCGCAAAAATCCGCCCAACTCTTGTGGATGTGCAGGGTCATCAAATTCCAGTAATCCAACCCGGCGCGCTTCAGATATTTGTCCTCAATCTTAAAGCCCAGCGGTTCGATGAGATGCAGCTCAGCCCCGGTGGCGGCGCAGGTGCGGGCGATATTGCCGGTATTTTGCGGAATTTCAGGATTGACCAACACGATATGCATCAAAGCGTCTCCTCTCCCAGCACATATTGGTAAAGCACCCGGCCCACTCCGCCCAGGGTGTTCCTGGGCGCGATGATCCTGGCCAGAGGGCGCAGCTCTTCAAGGCCATTCTCCATGAGCACCGGCCAACCGGCATATTCCAACATATCCTTGTCGTTTAAATTGTCGCCGAAGGCCATGACCTGATCGGGCGCAATCCCGGCCCTTTGGGCCAGAAAGTCCAGGCATTTGCCCTTGCCCGCGTTTTGATCCAAAATTTCGATATTGGTGTACCACGAGCTGTTGACGTTCAGCCCTTCAATCTTCTTTACCGCTTCCCGGAGTTCGGCCAGCTGGGCGGCTTCCTCCTCCAAGGTAAACACCACATACTTATCGGCCTGGGCCACGGCCTCTTTTTCCATCCGCTCCGGATCGCAAAGATGCCAATGCAGAACCCCGTCGCGATCTTCGCAAAAGCTCTCCTGGGACCAGTTGGGCCGCCCCTGATAGTTGTCCGAATAAATGATGCCGTTGTGATAAATTTCAAAATACAGCCCGCTGGCCTTGCAAAGTTCGTACACCTTGCGGGATTTTTCCCCGGTGAGCGGAAGATTGAGCAGCATATGCCCAGGCTCGGCCTCGTCCACCCGGCCGCCGTTGGCCGAAATAATGGGGCCTTTGAGCCCGATCTTCCGGGCGATCAGCCGCACCGAAGAATAGGAGCGGCCGCTGGCCAGCACCACCTGAATGCCCCTGCGCTCGGCCTCCTGAAGCGCCCTGATGTTCAATTCCGGAATTTCCTTTTCTCCGCCCAACAATGTTCCGTCCAAATCCGTGGCAATCAATCGTATATCCAACATGCAGCGTTTATCCCCTCTGCCGTTTTATCCTTCGGAATCAAATCCCGCAAGCCCTATTATATCCCGCCTATGTAAAACCTGAAATCAAAATTCGGGCGCGCTTTCAAAACTCATGCCCCGATAGCGCGCCTCCAGCCCATCCTGAGGCAAGGTCATGCGCGCGCACCAAAGATAGGGATTTTTCGCGCGCATTTGCTGATTAAACGCCCGGTCGCCATATTTGTCATCCCCCAATAACGGATAACCGATATGGGCCATGTGCGCGCGGATCTGATGGGTGCGCCCGGTGACCAACTGAACCTCCATCCGGCTCACCGGCCCCATGCGTTCCATCAGCCGGTAGCGGGTCACCATGGTCAGCGCGCCGGGCTGCGGGCCATCCACCACCTTGACCCGCGCGGCCCGGCTGTCTTTGATGCAGTAGGCCTTGCGTTCCGCCTCCGGCGGCTTGGGACACCCCCGAACCAGGCATTGATAGATTTTTTCAATCCTGTGTTCTCGAAACAGCGCCAGCATCGCCTCATACATTTCCTGATCCCGGGCCGCCAATACCAGCCCACCGGTGCCGGCATCCAGGCGGTGGCACAGCCTGGGCTCGAAGTTTTCACCGGGCCATTGAGTCCGGATGCGGCGGATTAAGGTATCTTCACCCACCATCTGGGCGTCCACATCCACCGGAAGGCCCACGGGCTTGACCACCGCCAACAACCGCTCGTCCTCATACACCGCCCGCACGCGCTGGAACAGATATTTGTCGTCGATATAGATCTTCAGCTCGTCTCCCCCGCGCACCACGCCGCCCTCGCCCGCGCGGCTGCCATTGATGCGCACATCCCGCTGCTTCAGGGCGCGCCTGAGCATCTGCTCCGGAAGCATGGGATAGGCCCTTCTCAAATAGCGGGGCAATGGCGTCGCCTCAAGGCCTTCCGGCGCTTTATGAACCCTCATGCCACCCCTCCTCAATGCGCAAGGGGAATCACCATATTCCAGGAATGGGTAAAGGAATAGGGCTGATCCCCGTTGCCGGTGGCCAAAAACAGATGGGTCGGACGCCCGTCCTCAATGAGCAGGAAGGGCCGCTCCAGATTGCACTGGGTGGTCACGCTGCCGTCGTCCCAGAGCACCTGGCGGCTGTACACCATGGGATCCGGGCCGATCTCCCAATGCACGCAGTCCGGGCTTTCGGCATAGAACCCCGCCCCCCAATGGCCGGTGACGCCGCCGCAATCGTTCTTGAAATCATCCTTGATTAAAAGCCGGAATTTCCCATCGGAATACCAAAGATAGGGATCTTCCACATGAAAATCCGGATTTTCAAACTGAAAAATCGGCTCGCCGCTCAGCCGTTCAAAGGGCCCTTCCGGCCTGGGCGCCCGGGCCACCCCAATTTTCAGCGGCCCGTAGGCATAGGAGCGGGACTTGTACAACATATAGGTGGTTCCGTCCGGAAGAATCGCCACCGCCGGATTGGTGGTGGCGGTGCAATCCCAATGGGCACAATCCCGGGGCAAGAGCAGCGGCTCATCCATCCGCTTCCAGGGGCCATAGACCGAATCCGCCACGGCCAGGCCGATGCGCTTGCGGTTCCAGGTTTCCAGGGCGCGGGCCTGGGAAATTTCATCCGCATGGTTGGGCACCGGGCCGCCGTAGGTGGTGCCCATATAATAGAGATAGTATTTGCCGTTCCAATGGCGGATATAGGGGTTATGGGTATTCATGCCGTCAAAATACGCCCGTCCCCTGGGGCCAAGCACCACCTCTTCAAAGGTATAGGGGCCTTCCGGAGTATCGCTGGCCGCGCGCACGATTTCGCATCGAAACAGCCAATTGGCCCCAAACCCCAGAGCCTTGGGCCAGCGGGAAGCAAACATATGATACCGCCCATCCTCCCCCTTCACCACCGAACCGCACCAAATCCAATAGTCCTTCATATTAAATCCGCCGTTTTTGGGGGCGGGCATCAACCGCCCCACACAATCCTTTGCCGCCATATCAAAACGCTCCTCGTCTATTCTTTTTTGCTTAACTCTTTGGCCGCGCCCCGCTCACCACTCGTGCAATGGCCTTCATATGGGACTCATCGGTGCCGCAACAGCCGCCGAAAATCCTCAGATGAAAATCCTGCTTCAATTTTCCTATCCAGCGCGCCAATTCCTCTGGTTCGGAGGTAAGCAGCCGGTCGGCCTTATCCAATTGGTCATAAGAAAGGGGCGAGGTATTGGCCTGTATGCCCATAAACCGCAGGCGCACCCGCTCGGTCTGGTTGAAGGGCTGGCTCAAGGCCTGATGGACAATCATGGGGTGCACGCAATTGGTCATAAACCCCATGGGCGGCCGTTCCGCGGCCTCGTCCACCATCTGTATGGCCCGGTCAACGCTCGTCCCGTCGATGAGGCGGCCATCGGAGCGAATGGTAAAGCTGATGATATAGGGCAGGCCGCTGTCCCCCATGGCCTGGGCCATGCCCACGGCTTCCTGCACATTGGGCATGATGCCGGCATACAGGAAATCCACCCCGGATCGGGCAAAGGCCTGGGCCGCATAGCCATGGAAGGCGCGGGCTTCTTGCCTATCCAGGGCGCCCTCCCCGGTGTAGGCGTCGCCCTTGCAGCCCATGAGGCCGCCCACAAACATCTGCTGGTTCAGCTCCCTTTGAATGGAGCGCAGCAGCGCCACGTTGTCAAAAATCACCCGTTCATCCAACCCCGCGGCCGCCAGCCGCTCCCTATTGGCCCGCCGGGTGGGGGTGGTGGCCAGAAAGGGCAGGCCGTAGCGCCGGGCAATGGCCGCGTAGCCCGTCCAAAGGGTCTTGAGTGCCGCTCCGCCCTGCTCATCATAGGCCAGGGCGGCCATGGCGATCTGTTCGTGAAACCTTAGTCCAAATTCGCGCTTGAGCCGCTCCCCCAGCGCTCCTTCCATGAGCAGGGCGGGCGATGAGCGGATACAGGCTTGAATATCCATCTCACCGGCCTCCTTCACGCTGTTCACCGCCCCGCAGATATCTGTCCCGGGAGATTCCGCCCCAGATGCCTCCGGGCAGGCCGCCGTCCATTCTAAGGCTCAAAAAGCCGTTTCCGGCCACGATGATATGATCCACCAACGCCACTTCTATGCCGCGCATGGCCTCGAACACCCGTTGGGTGGTCACCACATCGTCGGAAGAGGGCGCCATGGTTCCGCCGGGATGATTATGGGTAAGCGCCACACAGGAAGCCTGGGTCAGCAATGTCACCTCCACCAATTGGCGCAGATAAAGATGGGATTCGGTCAGCGTGCCGCGCTGAAGCATCTGCGTTCGAATCAGCTTGCCCTTTCCGTTCATGCAGATCAGGTAGGACTGTTCAAAGTGCTTGCCGATAAAGAGGGTTTTACAGTAGCCGCCCAGAGCCTGAACCGTATCCAGTTGCGGACAGGCGCCAAAGGCCTCGCGCCCACAATACCGGCACAGGGCGGGCAGCAGGGTAATCCACTGGGCGGTGCGCATGGTCACCCCATCAATCATGACCAGCTCATCGGCATCTGCCTCCAAAACACTTTTGAGCTTTCCAAAGCGATCCATCATCTTTTTCGACAGAGTCGCCGCCTGCTCCTTGGACAAAATGCCCTCAAGAATTTCTTCCAGACGCCTTTGCTCCTCATGCTTCAGCGCGTCCATCTTTTCCCCTCCCCATTTTCCGGCCCGAAACAGTTTTTTCACGGTATTCTGTTTCATTATACCATACCTGAACGGCCGGGAAAAGCTCGGAATGCGCAACACAAAAACGCCGCGTCCGGCCAATCCGGACGCGACGCATACAGGTTGAATATGATTTAGCTCAGTTTAACGATCCAGCCAAAGGGATCTTCCAACCGGCCATACTGAATGCCGGTGAGTTGGTCATACATGGCCTGGGCCACCGGGCCGATCTTCCCGCCGTTGATGGTAATCACCTGGCCATCTTTGCACAGTTCGCCCACCGGGGAGACCACGGCCGCCGTTCCGGTTCCAAAGGCCTCTTCCAAGGTTCCGTTGGCCGCGGCGTCGAAGACCTCGTCAATGGCGATCTTGCGCTCCTCCACCTCAAGCCCCATATGGCGGGCCATCTTCAGAATGGAGTCACGGGTAATGCCGCCCAAGATGGAGCCGTTGAGCGCCGGGGTAATCAGTTTGCCGCCAATCTTGAACATGATGTTCATGGAGCCGACCTCTTCCACATACTTCTGCTCCACGCCGTCCAGCCAAAGCACCTGATCATAGCCCTTTTCTTCGGCCACCACGCTGGCCTTCAAAGAGGCGGCGTAATTGCCCGCGGTCTTGGTAAAGCCAAAGCCGCCGCGCACCGCGCGCACATACTGATCTTCCACATAGATGCCCACCGGAGCCAAGCCATGGGCATAATAGGCGCCCACCGGGCACAGGATGATGTAAAACAGGTAGGTATTGGAGGGATGTACGCCCAGGAAGGGATCGGTGGCGATAATGGTGGGCCGGATATACAGCGAGGTTCCCTCACTGTGCGGCACCCAATCCTTTTCAATCTCCAGCAGTTTGACCAGGCCCGCCATGGCCATTTCCTCATCGAACATGGGAATGGCCAGCCGATCGGCGGAACGGTTCATGCGGGCGAAGTTATCCCGGGGACGGAACAGCTGCAGCCCACCGTCCTTGCGGCGATAGCACTTCATGCCCTCGAAAACGCTCTGGCCATAGTGCAGCACCATGCAGGCCGGATCCATCTGAAACTTCTCATAGGGCTGAACCCGGGCGTTGCACCAGCCGTCCTTGCGATTATATTCCATAACAAACATATAATCGGTAAACCGGCGGCCAAAGCCCAGCTTGCTCTCGTCCTGGGGCTTATCCTTATAAGCTGGAACAGGCGTCACGCGAATATCGTACATCTTCCTCTCCTCCATTTGCAATGGCAATCGCCACACTAAAAATTTCTGTCTATTATACGACTTTAAGCAAATTATTGCAAGATGCTTTTGTAAATTCCTGCGTTATTTTCAAACCGAACCATGGATTGACGCAGAATCTGCCGTTTTTTAAACCTCACTTGCAAAATCGCTCATGCCTGCGCTTCCGGCCAGGCCAAATACATCTCGTCAAAGCGAATGGGCTGAAGCCTGCCATCGGAAAGCGCGGTCAGATCTTCCATCAATTGCGCCTCATCGGTCTGTTTCACCAACAGGCTAAAGGTTATCACCTCGGCAAAGCTCTTTTCCTCCACCAAACAGGGCGCGCTCTTTAGATAGTACTCCACCTTGTTCAGCATGGGGTAATCCACATCCATCAAAAGCCGCACGCTGGGGTGCATAACCCCCACCCCAGCGGCGTTGATGGCCACGGTGCAGCCCTGGGCATAGGCCCGGGTCAGCCCGCCCGCGCCCAACAGGATGCCGCCGAAATAGCGGGTGACCACCACCGCGCAGTTGGTCACCTGCCGGGCTTTCATCACCTCGATAATTGGCATTCCGGCGGTCCCGCCAGGTTCGCCGTCATCGTTGTAGCGCATGATGCCCATATTGGGGCCGATGATGTAGGCATAGCAGTTGTGGTTGGCGTCCGGATGCCGCGCCCGCACGGCGTTTAAGAAGGCCAGCGCCTCCTCCTCGCTTTGGGCGGGCGCGGCCTGGCCAATAAAGCGGGACTTATGGATCACAAACTCGCTTTCAGCGGCCTTCAGCAACGTCTTGTAGGGCTTAAGGGTCATTTTTCCAGCACCAGGCAGCGGTAGCTCTTTTTGCCTTTGCGCAGAAGCAGCCCTTCGCCCTCCAGCTGTTCGGGGGTGATGGCGGCATTGATATCGGTCACCTTTTCATCCCCAATGTACAGCCCGCCCGCGGCGATCAGCTTGCGGGCCTCGCCCTTGGAGGCGCACAGGCCGCAGTTGGCCACCCAGGTCAGAAGCCGGCTATCCTCGGCCAAATCCTTGGGATTGACCAAGGTGGTGGGCACCGAACCGGACCGCGCGCCGCCGCCGAACAGCGAGGCCGCGGCCTGCTGGGCCTTTTCGGCCTCCTCTTCGCCGTGAACCAACTTGGTCACTTCGTAAGCCAGCACCCGCTTGGCGTCGTTGATTTCCGCGCCCTGGAGCGCGCCCAGGCGGCGCACCTCGTCCATGGGCAGGAAGGTCAGCAGGCCCAGGCACTTCTCCACATCCGCATCGTCTATATTGCGCCAGTACTGATAGAACTCGTAGGGGCTGGTCTTGTTGGGATCCAGCCAAAGCGCGCCCTTTTCGGTCTTGCCCATCTTGCGGCCATCCGAGGTCAGCAAAAGCTTAAAGGTCAGGGCGAAGGCATCCTTGCCCTCCTTGCGGCGAATCAAGTCGGCCCCCGAGAGCATGTTGCTCCACTGGTCGTCGCCGCCGGTCTGGACCACGCAGCCATACTCATGGAACAGCTTCAAAAAGTCGTAGCTCTGCATCAGCATGTAGTTAAATTCCAGGAAAGTAAGGCCCTTTTCCAGCCGCTGCTTATAGCATTCGGCGGTCAGCATGCGGTTGACCGAGAACAGCGCGCCCACGTCCCTGAGGAAATCGATATAGTTCAGATCCAGCAGCCAATCGGCGTTGTTGACGATCATGGCCTTTCCGTCCGAAAAATCCAGGAAGCGGGCCATCTGCTTCTGAATCCCCATCACATTGCCGGCAATAGTCTCCTTGGTCATCATCTTGCGCAGCTCAGTCTTGCCCGAGGGATCGCCCACCATGGCGGTTCCGCCGCCCATGAGCGCCAGCGGCCGATGACCCGCTTTTTGCATATGGCTCATGGCCATAATCGGGATATAATGGCCGATATGCAGGCTGTCCGCCGTGGGATCAAAGCCGTTGTAAAAGGTTACCGGCCCCTGTTCCAGGGCTTTATATAGATCATCCTCAAAGGTAATCTGCGCCAAAAAACCGCGTTCCCGCAGGGTATCCAGTACGTTCGCCATCTTTCCACTCTCTCCTTAAAAGTCATTTATGGCCGCCGCATATAAAAAAGCCGCCCGCCCGATCGCTCGGGAAGGCGGCCAAAACCGCGGTACCACTTCCATTCATTCGCGGCAAACCGCGAACCTCATGCGCGCGCTTACGGGCGCACCCGAAACAGCCTACCCGCCCTCACAGGGGACGCTCGGTGTTTAACTCCGGGATGTATTCGCCGGACGCTCCCCTACCTCCTTTCACCCACCGGAGGCTCTCTAAAGGGCGCAAACGAACGGTTACTTCTTCCCATCATTGTTTTTCCGTATTTTTAGGCATTATAACACAGCGCACACACCGCGTCAACCGCTTATTTTTATAATCAAAGAATTTACATTTTTAAATTCAATGCGGCGCATGTCCCTCCGCAAGGCCATTTTCCTCACTTTCCAAAGGTAAACATCCGCAAGAGCGAAATCGCCCCCTGAATATCCCCGGCCGCGGAGGGCGACGCCGCTGGTTCTTCCAGCAGGATTGCGATCAACCAGACCAACACCGCACAGACCAGCGCGCCCAACACGCCCAACACGATGCCCACCCAATGGCCCACGCTAAACCGGCGGCTGGTCACATTTTCCACATCCCGCTCAAAACTGCGCAGCACCGCGCCCATCTCGCCCATATCCTCGCCCGGACGGCTCATCTCTGCGCGCATAACCCGCTTAAGCATCTTTTCCAGGCCATAGGAAGAGGATTTGCCCAGGACTCGCTCCATTCTGGCGGCACACCCGGTCAATTCCTCATGAACCTGGGCGGGCTTGAGGTTTAAAATTTCGGATATTTGCCGCTCTTTCAACCCGCATCCATGCCGCAGCGTCATGAGCCTGCGGGTTTGAACCGGTTGTTTGGCCAAGACCGCATACAATTTTTGTTCCGATGAGCCAAGGCTTTCCGGGCAATTCAGGGAAAACCCTTCCCAGTCCAATTCATAGCTGCCCTTGCGGCGGATATGGCGCAATTCAGTCAGGCCCACCAACCGCACCGCAGCCAAAACGCCCTCCCGAAAATTCATCCGGTCACGCCATTCCCTGCGCCGGAGATAGGCCTCCCGAACCGCATTTTTGAGCACGAATTCCGCCAGATCCCGATTGCCGATAATGGCATAAGCAGCCCGAAACATCTCGCCATAAAGGGGTTTTAGCCGCACCTGATAGCCCTGAGGATCGTCCAGATTGGGTCTCATTTCTTTGCCTCCCGATTCGCGCTTTCCTCGCGCTGATTCATGACCTCGCCCGCAGCCGCGCCCACCAGCGAAACCAACGAGCAGATGACCACGCTCATGGCATCAGGCGGATAGCCCATCCATATCATCGGACAAACCCACTGACAAGAGGGCGGCGCCACCCAGGACAGGTAATTCAAAAGCCCCCGCCGGGTGGCCCAATAGGAGGAGAGCAGCCCCAAGACGGGGACCACCACCCACATGTATCCCCAATACACCGCGCCCATGGCTGGGCCCAAATAGGGTGCAGCGTTGATTACCAAGCTATTTAAGATTAAAAAGCCAAAAATTTGAATGAGCCATGCCCACAGCCAAGAAAATCTCTTTCTTTTTTTCATCGCTCCGCTCCACTCTGTCCATATGATTCGCCATAAACGGCTGAAGCATCCCATCCGGCATGCCGCCTCGAAAAATCCCATGATCCCCATTTCATTGAGGATGCTCCCATTTTATCATTTTCCGGGCAATCTGTATAGTACCCTGGCGCCAGGGAGAAATCTCACCGCCCCATTGTATGGATTCCTTCCATTCATCTGCCACATTTTGTCAATACTATAAGCAGTAATGCTGCTTATGGGAAATTCCTTTTTGGAATAAATAACGCTAAGCTGTGTATATTAGAAGCATAGACTCATAAGTTCGCAACTGAGGTGTTATTCATGGATTATAAAAGCCTGGGCCATCGCATTCGCAAATGTCGCATTGAAAAGCATTTAACACAGGAAAAACTGGCCGAAATGGCCGGGATCTCCCTGTCTTTTCTTGGCCATATCGAGCGCGGTACACGCAAGGCAAGCCTGGAGACCATTGTCAGCCTGTCCAATTCGCTGGAGATCAGCATTGACTATCTGCTTCAAGAATCGCTGGTCAATTCGGTTCAGCCTTACAGCGGCGACCGAATGATCAACAAACGCCAGCGTCTGGTTCTAAACGAACTATCCCGTTTGATTCAGGACAACATATCGGCCTGGGAATCCGACGACTAGCGCTCTGGCCAGGACACAATCCCACAGCATTTCTTCAAGCAAGGCCTCCGGCACCGCTGCCGGAGGCCCTTTTCGCGCTTATTGCGCAAACTCCTTATGAATCGATTCCAGCTTATCGCGGATATCAAAATGCTGCGGACAGGCGCTTTCACAAGCGCCGCACTTCACACATTGATCCGCGCCGTGGCCTTCGGCCACCAGCTTGTTATAGAATCCGCCAAACTTGTCCAAGGTATCAAACATGGCATTGCTATCCAGATTGCGGAAGATCTTGGGAATCTGGACGCCCGCAGGACAGGGCATGCAGTATTCACAGCCGGTGCAGCCCACACGAACCCGGCTTTCATAGGCCAGGCGAACCTGGGTCATCAGTTCCTTTTCCTCCGCGGTCATGGCGCCAGGCAGCGCGCCCTCAAAGATCTTGAGGTTATCTTCCAGCTGCTCCATGCTGGACATGCCGCTCAAGATGGTCATGATTTCGGGCTGATCATACAACCAGCGGAACGCCCATTCCACCGCAGAGCGCTTGACCGGAGCCTTTTCATACAGCGCGCGAATTTCTTCGGGCAGCTTAGCCGCCAGGGCGCCGCCGCGCAGGGGCTCCATGATGACGATGCCGATGCCCTTGGACGCGGCGTATTTCATGCCTTCCAAGGTGGCCTGATTGAACTCATCCAACACATTCATCTGGATTTGGGCCATATGCCAAGGATAGCTATCCACGATTTCCCGGAAGGCTTCCGCATTGTCATGGAAGGAAAAAGCAGGGTATTTAATCTTGCCCTTGGCCACCATGTCATCCAGGAATTTGAACACATTCAAATCGCGCATTTGATGGAAGCGCGCCTTATCCAACGCATGCAAAAGATAAAAATCCACATGATCGGTTTTGAGCTTGGACAGCTGTTCATCCAACAGCCGCTCCATATCCTCATACTTTTCCACTTTCCAAACCGGCAGCTTGGTGGCCAACAGCACCCTTTCCCGGTAGCCGTCCTGAAGCGCCTCGCCCACCAGATTTTCGCTATCGCCGTTATGATAGCCATAAGCGGTATCCACATAGGTCACGCCGCTGTCGATGGCCTTGCGAATCATGCGAATGGCCTCCGGGCGATCGATGGGATCGCCCTCCACACCGGCCTGCACCGGAAGGCGCATGCAGCCAAACCCCAACACAGAGGCCTTAACGCCGCTTCTTTCAAACTTTCTGTATTGCATCGCTTCAGTCCTCCTCATAATTTTCTTCGGTGTCCTCAAATATGTCCTCCTGGGGATGCGCGGGTTGGGCTTTCTTTTCCACCACCGGCGCTTCCTTGGGCAAGGTCACCAGGAATTCAGTGCCCTCGCCCAATTTGGAATGAACCTCAATGAGGCCGTTCATGCTCATGACGATATGCTTTACAATCGCCAGGCCCAGGCCTGTTCCGCCCATAGAGCGGGAACGGCCCTTGTCCACCCGGTAAAAGCGCTCAAACAGGCGCGGAATATGCTCCTCGGCAATGCCGATGCCCGTATCGCTCACCAGCAGGTTGACATTCTTTTCATTATTAAAAACTTTAACCGTAACACTTCCGCCGGGCTTGTTGTACTTAATGCCGTTATCCACCAGGTTGATGAGCATCTGCTCCACCCGGTCGGGATTGCCCCAGATGACCACCGGATCCGGATCAATGGAGGTGTGGAGGGTAATCTCCTTTTCCTTTGCGTGAATGCTCAGCATATCCACCACATCGCTGGCCATCTTATCCAGGCGAATGCGCTCATTGGTCACCTGGTCGTCGCCGGATTCCAGCTTGGAAATGCTCAATATGTCATTGATCAACCGGGTCAGCCGGTCGGCCTCCATCATAATAATATTGAGGAATTTCTGAGCCATCTCGGGCTGGTTAATCGCGCCGGCCTGCAGGGTCTCCACAAAGCCCTTGATCGAGGTCAGCGGAGTTTTCAGCTCATGGGACACATTGGCCGCGAAGTCGGTGCGAACCTGTTCCAGGCGTCTGAGTTCGGTGATGTCTTCCACCAGCGCCACCGCGCCCACCACAACGTCATCCTGTTTCATGGGCGAGACATACAGCCTCAGCGGGCGGCGATTCCGTCCCATGCCGGTGCGGGCCGCCACCTCGTTGGTGTAAACGCCCTCCTGGGCCATGGCCTCTTGAAAGATGGTTTCCAGGTGAACATCGGCAAACTGTTGAACCGGAACGCCTTCTGCATTGCCCGCAAAGCCCAACAGCTGTTTGGCCATGGGGGTAATCAGCATAACCTTCATCTGTTGATCCACAGCCAGAATGCCGGTCTGCATGCAATTAATCACCGCGCTAAGGGCTTCATTGCGTCCCTTTTGCTGAAACAACCGCTCTTGAATTCGGTCCGCCCGCTCGTTAAACAGGTTGACCAACGCGCCCGGCCGCTTGCCCATCCCGGTAATGCGCGCATCAAACCGGCCCTCGGAAAAGGCCTCCATTACCCCGCTGGTCTTGCGAAGCAAGGTATCCGACCGGCCCAGCAAATAGAAAATAACCCCATATAGTCCAACCGACAGCAGCGCGGCCAAGGCCAAAAAGCCCAGCTTATGGGCGCTCATTTGCTGAGAAAAATTCTGCGCCGGACGGTACAGCCTGAGCACGTTTCCGTTATCCAGCCTAACCGCCGCGCCAACATACTCGCCCGCCTTGATTTCATGCTGGCCGCTGCCCTCCCCGTTGGCCATGGCCGCGGCGATTTCCGGTTGGGCCAGCACGTCCTCCGGCTCGAACAGATCGGGCTTGGTGTCGTAAATCAGCTGTCCATCCGGCGCAAGCAGCGTTATGCAGGCATCCGCATCTTGTTCCAGCGTCTGAAGGTGCTGCCGACTCTCCGCATCGAGCGTCTCGACCTGTTCGTAGGAAGAACGCGCCAAATGCGCCAGCTCCGTAAGGTTCTGGCGCTCCAGCATGTTGTTTTCTTGCATATTATCCCAGGCATATACGGCAAGCCCGGCGATGCACAGAAGGAAGTTCAGGCAGGCTGCTAAAAAAGCAACCCGTTTTTTCATAGATGATTCTCCTGACGATCGTTGAACTTATAGCCCACGCCGCGAATGGTCTCAATATAATGGGCATCGTCGCCCAGCTTCTGGCGGATGTGGCGGATATGTACGTCCACCGTGCGGGTCTCGCCATAGAACTCATAGCCCCAGATGCGATCCAACAGGAAATCGCGGGTCAGCACCTTGCCGCGGCTGATCACCAAGAGTTTCAGAAGCTCAAATTCCTTAAGCGTCAAAGACAGCTTCTCGCCATTGCGGAAAGCCTCGTAATTGCTCACGTCGATGGTCAATCCACCCACATGCAGAATGCCCTCTTCCTCATTCTGAGGCGCGGCACGGCGCAACAGCGCCTTAATGCGGGCGATCAGCTCGCGCACGCTGAAGGGCTTGGTGATATAGTCATCCGCGCCCAGTTCCAGGCCCAGGATCTTATCCACTTCGTCGCCCTTGGCGGTCAACATGATAATCGGAATATCCGCAGTGGTGGAATTGCCCTTCAGCCGGCGGCATACCTCCATGCCGTCGATGCCGGGCAACATTACATCCAACAAAATCAGCGCCGGGCGCTCATGGGCGCACACCACCAGCGCATCTTCACCGGTGGCGGCAGTCACCACGCGATAACCTGAAGCTTCGATATTAAAAGAAAGCAGTTCCAGGATGTGGGCCTCGTCGTCAACAGCAAGAATCAATTCATTTGCCATGTGCGTCTCCTCTTTTCTTCGTGTATTAGGATTTATCCCCTCGGGACGGCTTGGCCGTCCAATCCCATC
>DVJW01000135.1 GCA_018716505.1 Candidatus Faecaligallichristensenella faecipullorum
GGTGATGGCCACATTCTTCAGCTGGCCGAAAATATCGGTGAACTGCATGCGGATAAACTCCACGTCGCCCTCGCGCACCATGCGGATGACATCTTCTCTGGTATACTTGCTCATTGCCGTACCCTCCCTGAAAAAATAAAAAAGAGCGAAAGGCGCCCTCAACATCGCGCCTTTGCTCTGTTGAGAACATGGTACCACCCCTTGGCCCATCTGTCAAGGGGGGATTTGCAATATGGATGCGTTAATTCTTCATTTTGACTTTGTTTTTATTGAAAAAAACGCGAAAATGACGGCTCCATATTTAAAAACTGCATTAATGAAAGGGAGCGGGCGCGCTTAAAATTAACGCCACCGACGCCAAGCGCTTCTTGACAGGGCATTGTGAGCCGAATATAATAACGTATGTAGCGACAAGGGCGTCAGGGCTGCAAGGCATGATCCCCTTGTCTTTTTTTGAAAGACTTCATACTTTTTGAAATGGGATGAGCGCATGTTTGGCGGGCTTCACGAAGAATGCGGCGTGATGGGTATCTTTGCCGGGAGAAAGGCGCCGGTGGCGGAATACGCCTATCTTGGGCTGTACGCGCTTCAACATCGCGGCCAGGAGAGCTGCGGAATCGCGGTTTCAGAGGATGGGCTGTTTCGACAACACCGGGGAGACGGGCTGGTGGCCGAGGTGTTTTCCGAGGAACAGCTTGCCCATTTGGGCCAGGGATCCATCGCGGTGGGCCATGTGCGCTATTCCACCACCGGGGGAAAGAATCCCAACAACATCCAGCCGGTGGTGGTCTGCCATGTAAAGGGCAATATGGCCCTCTGTCACAACGGAAATCTGGTTAATGCCAATGAATTGCGCCGTGCTCACGAGCTCAAAGGCGCTATTTTTCATGGAACCGCGGATACCGAATCCATGATCTATACCATCGTGGGCGAGCGGCTCACCGCCCCTTCCACCGAGGAAGCGGTGGCCCGGGCCATGCCGCGCCTGCAGGGGGCCTATTCCTGCGTGCTCATGACCGCCACCAAGCTCATCGCCTTTCGGGACCCCAACGGCTTTCGGCCGCTCTGTTATGGGCGCACCGAATCCGGGGAATTTATCGTGGCCTCGGAATCCTGCGCCCTGGACGCGGTGGGCGCGCATTTGATTCGGGACATTGAGCCCGGAGAGATTTTGGTCTTCAGCGGCCAGGGCGTGCAGTCGGACCGGCGTCATTGCGGGGGCCGGCGCGCGCTTTGCGTCTTTGAATACATCTACTTCGCCCGCCCGGATTCCGTGATCGAGGGTGCCTCGGTGCATGCCGCCCGGCTCATGGCCGGAAAGTTCCTGGCCAAGGAGAGCCCGGCCCAGGCGGATGTGGTCATCGGGGTGCCGGATTCCGGCCTGGACGCGGCCCTGGGCTTTGCCCAGCAGAGCGGCATCCGCTATGGCGTGGGCTTTTTGAAGAACAAATATGTGGGCCGCAGCTTTATCGCCCCCAGCCAGCAGATGCGGGAAAAGGCGGTGCGCATCAAGCTCAACGTCATCAGGGAAACCGTTGAAGGGAAGCGGGTGGTTTTGGTGGACGACTCCATCGTGCGGGGCACCACCTGCTCCAGAATCGTCAGGCTGCTTCGGGATTCCGGGGCCAAAGAGGTGCATATGCGGGTATCCGCGCCGCCCTTTAAACATCCCTGCTATTTCGGAACCGATGTGGATTCCGAGGAAAATCTGATCGCCTGCCAGTTGGACAGCGTTGAGGAAATCGCCCGGGCCATAGGGGTGGACAGTCTGGCTTACCTGTCCATTGACGCGGCCCACCAGATCGCCGGCCTTCAGGGCATGAGCTATTGCGACGGATGCTTTACCGGCAACTATCCCATCGCGGTCCCGGCGGGGCAGAGCAAACACAAATTTGAACAACCCATTCACAGCGGCAATTGATTGCCGGGAAAGGATCGATGGAATGGAAGAACAGATGAGAGGCATTTTGATTCTTGACTTTGGCGGCCAGTATACCCAGCTCATTGCCCGGCGCGTCCGCGAATGCGGGGTCTATTCCTGCGTGCTGCCGTATACGGCCGGTATAGAGCAAATTCGCGAGGAAAATCCCCGGGGCATTATCCTTTCCGGCGGGCCGGCCAGCGTGCTGGAAGAGGGCGCGCCCCGGATTGATCCGGCGGTGTTCGCGCTGGGCGTGCCGGTTTTGGGCATCTGCTATGGCATGCAGCTCATGGCCCATCTCATGGGCGGAACCATTGAGCGCGGAGAGCAGCGGGAGTATGGACGGGCGACGGTTTCCATGGACGCCACCCAGAGCGGACTGCTCAAGGGCATGAAGGCCGAAAGCGTCTGTTGGATGAGCCATACCTTTCAGGTGACCCGTCCACCCCAGGGGTTTTCCGTGATCGCCCACACCGTCAACTGTCCGGTGGCGGCCATGGCCGACGAGGAAAGAGGGCTTTACGGCGTTCAGTTCCATCCGGAGGTCACCCATTCCGAGGAGGGCATGACGCTGCTTCGGAATTTCCTGATGGAGATCTGCTCGGCCCGGGCGGATTGGTCCATGGAGGCCTATGCCGAGCGCGCGGTGGAGCAAATTCGCGCTCAGGTGGGCGATGGCACGGTGCTTTTGGGCCTTTCCGGCGGGGTGGACAGCGCGGTGGCCGCAGCGCTTTTGTATCGCGCCATCGGCAAGCGGCTCACCTGTGTGTATGTGGATCATGGATTCATGCGCGCCGGGGAGAGCGATCAGGTGGTGGAGATCTTCACCAAGACCTTCCCGGTGGAGCTCAAGGCGGTGGACGCCTCTCAACGCTTTTTCCAGGCGCTCAAGGGCGTAACCGAGCCGGAACAAAAGCGAAAAATTATTGGGCGCGAGTTTGTGGAGGTGTTCAAGGAGGCCTCCAAGGCGCTGGGCAAGCGGGATCATTTTGCCCAGGGCACCATTTACCCGGACGTCATCGAGAGCGGATCGGTGAAGGGCAGCGCGGTCATCAAGAGCCATCACAATGTGGGCGGCCTGCCCGGCGAATTGGGCTTTACCAGCCTGGTGGAGCCCCTGCGGATGCTGTTTAAGGATGAGGTGCGCAAGCTGGGGTTGACGCTGGGCCTGCCCGAAAGCCTGGTTTACCGCCAACCCTTCCCGGGTCCCGGTCTGGCCATTCGGGTGATCGGCGAACTGACCCCGGAAAAGGTGCGGATTGTGCGCGAGAGCGACCGCGTGCTTCGGGAGGAGATTGCCGCCGCCGGTTGGAACGACCGCGTTTCCCAGTACTTTACCGTGCTCACCGGGGCCAAGAGCGTGGGGGTCATGGGGGACGAGCGCACCTATGCCTACGCGGTGGCCATTCGCGCGGTGACCACCGACGACTTCATGACCGCCGACGTGGCGCCGCTGCCCTATGAGCTGTTGGGCCGGATTTCCGCCCGCATCATCGGCGAGGTGGAGGGCTGCAACCGGGTGTTGTATGATATCACTACCAAGCCCCCGGCCTCGATTGAGTGGGAATAAACCCGCCCCGAATCCGCCCGGTTTTTCTGATTTTTCATGGGCCGGGCGCAAACGGATTTTGATAGAATAAACCGCACCTCACTGGTTGAACGGGTAGGGTATACCCTTCGCAAGTGGGGTGCGGTTTGTTGTCCAAAGAATGCTATAAAATGAGGGCCATTGGGCTCATGCGGGCGCAGTTTATGCGTTCAGCACGGCGTCGATGGCGGAAAGTTCTTCCGGAGTAAAGCTGAGCTTTTCCAGGGCCTGCACATTCTCGCGAATCTGCTCGGGCTTGCTGGCGCCGATGAGCGCCGAGGTCACCACCGGGTCGCGCAGCGTCCAGGAAAGCGCGAGCTGGGGCAGCGATTGGCCCCGGGCCTGGGCGATGTCCTTTAAGCGGGCGACGGTGTTGAGCTTTTCCGGGGTGATGTCGCCGGGCTTGAGGAAGCGCGGATCCTTGGCCGCGCGCGAATCGGAGGGAATGCCGGCGTTGTATTTTCCGGTGAGCAGGCCCCCGGCCAGCGGGCCAAAGGCGATCATGCCCACGCCCTTTTCCCTGAGCACATCCGTCAGGCCCTGCTCGGGGCGGCGGTTCATCATTGAATAGTTGGGCTGATGGATCAACATGTGGGTGCCCATGGCGCCCAGCGTCTCAATGGCGGCCTGGGCCTGTTCCGCGGAATAGTTGGAAATGCCCACATACAGCGCCTTTCCGCTCTTTACGATGTCGTGGAGCGCCAACATGGTCTCCTCAATGGGGGTTTCGGGATCGGGCCGGTGGTGATAGAAGATATCCACATACTCCAAATTCATCCGCTTCAGGCTCTGATCCAAAGAAGCCATCAGGTATTTGCGGCTTCCATGATCCCCATACGGGCCGGGCCACATGTCAAAGCCGGCCTTGGTGGAGATGATGAGCTCATCGCGATAGGGCTTAAAGTCGCGCTTCATGTGCTCGCCGAAATTGCGCTCGGCCTCTCCGTAGGGCGGGCCATAGTTGTTGGCCAGGTCGAAATGGGTAATGCCCGCATCGAAGGCGGCGCAAAGCACCGCGCGCTGCTGTTCAAAGGGGGTAATCGCCCCAAAGTTGTGCCAAAGGCCCAAGGAAATGGCCGGCAATTTTAACCCGCTGTGCCCACAGCGGCGATAGATCATGTCCTGATAGCGTTCTTCTCTGGGAATATACATTTTTCAACCTCCTTACAGGTCGTTCACCGCGTCAACCACCCACTGAATGCGCTCCAGCGGAATGGTGCTGGGCAGCGTGCAGTCCGCGCCAATCATCATGCCGGTGCTTCCGGTCTTTTGAACCAGATCCCGGGCAAAGGCCTGGATATCCTCTTTGGAGCCGTTGCAGATCAGGCTGTCCTTTCGGTTGTCAAAGCCGCCCAATACGCACTTGCCGCCGAAAAAGCGCTTGCCCTCCGAAAGGCTCATGCCTTCCACAAAGCAGGCCCAGTTGACGGCCGCGGCGGGGTAATCCTTCCAAACTTCCAGATGATTCTGAATTCCGGCCCATCCGCAGCAATGAAGCACGTTGTGATGGGAGAAGCGGTTGGCGTGATCCAGCACCTTGCGGTCGCTGGGCGCGATGAGCCTGGCGTAAGCCTCGGGGGTAAAGCGATCCTTTTCGCCGCCCTGCACGCAGAAATACACCCCGTCCACCTTGGCCTCGGTAATCAGCAGCTCGCACAACAGCGCGTTGTCCTGGGCAATGACGTCCAGCGCGTAGGCGATGGCGTCGGGATCCTCGCTCAAATGGCGCATGACCAGCTCGTCCGAAGTCCCGAAGCGGATGGAGGAAAAGGGCGCGAATACGTTGTACAGCACCAGGCAGTCGCTGGTCAATCCCGCCTTGACGGCCTTGGCGCGCTCCACCTGGCCGCGAATGAATTCGCTGGAGGGCCCCAGGGGCTTCATGTCATACCAATCCTTGGGGGATTTGACGGCCTTGGCCACCGGGTTGGGATAATCGAAATAGCCGTCGCACATCAGTTTGGCAATATCCACATCAATATGGTTGTAATAGTCCAGATGCGCCTGTACGCAGGCCTGTCCCAAGGCGCGCTCCGGGGGAAAGTGGAACCAGAGCCCCACGGGCGGGCGGTCGACGGGTTGGCTGCTCATGGCGGCGATAACGCGTTCTTTCTTGGTCATGGTGTTTTTTCCCTCCTGTCGAACATGGTTTTCATGATTTCTCCAACATCGTTTCGAGGATTGCCTGATCGGCTCCCCGGGTGCGGCGCCCGCTTCTGTGCTGGACGAGGCGCCGGCGGAACCGTACAGCCATATTTGGATGATTCCGGGAAAGGGCCGTCTGATTTCAGGCCGGCATCAGACGGCCCCCCTTCCTAAATAAATAAATAACGCGTAAGTGGTTAAGCTTCCATCACTCCGGCTGAAGCGCTGTAATGTTCCAGGGCGGCCTGAAGCGCTTGGGCGTTTGCGCCGTTGGCGATGGAGAGATTGTAGTATTTTTCACTTTCCTCCGTATTGCCCAGGATCCTGTAAAGAATGCAAAGCATGTTGGAGGCCTGATAGAGGTTGCTCTTGAGCTCCAATGCCCGTTTCGCGGATTGGATGGCGCCCTCATAGTCGCCCAGCGCAAATTTTGTGGTGGATATATTGTTGTGGGCATAGGCGTTTTCGGGATCCAGCTTTAGAGCGGCGTCAAAACAAGAAAGGGCCTCCTGACTTTTTCCCTGTTCCTTGAATAACAGGCCTAAGTTGGACCAAACCGTGCTGGAATTTTTATTGTGATTCAAATAATCGCGGTACGTTTGAATGGCCGCGTCGGTGAGTCCCATGTCCGAATAGACCAGCGCCGTAAACAATAACACCGCGCAAAAATCGTCCTGATCCTGACAGTGGGGAAGAAGCTCCTTTAATGTCCGCAATGCCTTTTCGTATCGCTCCTGATTGTACAGCCCGATGGCGTAAAGAAGCTTTTTACGAAGAGAGGATTCGTCGGGTTTCGAAAATGCGCCTGCGATTTCCTGGCTGTATTCTCTTTCATAGAATTTGGCGCTTCGCCGGGTTCCCGCGCCGCCGGAATGAAGCTTGACCAAGGCGGAAATGCAGGCCGCCATTGCAATGGCGCCTTTCAACAGCGTGTTCCCGTTGAAGTCTTCCTGTACAAGAGAAAGAATGATCCCGATGATGATGAGTATAAGCACGGCGTATATTGCGAGTATAATGGCTTTTCGTTTCATCAGTACCCCTCCTGCCCCGTCGGTGGCGCCAATGCGATTCTCTGGCGTTGTTCATTGATTATATCATGGGATGAATAACAATATCAATGTTCTGTACTGAATTTCTTAACACAACACGGAAATTTTGCGCCCAGCTTAAACCGGTTTGCTGCTATCCATCCTGGAGAAAGCGGTCGAAAAAGTCCATGTAAAGATCGAAAGCCTCCATTGAAAGTGAAAGTATCCGGGGATAGAATAAAGAACAACTTAACAAATTGTGCGAATACGTGCCGGTTTGTTGAAGTGTTTAACCAAATTTTATGAGGGAATTTTATGAGGAAACGCTTACTTTGCGCAGTATTGTCGATGATGATGCTGTGCGCCGCGCCGTTGGCTTTGGCCAGCGAGGAGGATCCGCTGGGCCTTAAGGAATACTGCGTGCGCGGGGATGGCTATGTATCCGAATGGTGCTACAATCCGCCGATTACCGTGTCCACCGTCAAGAGTCAGCCGGATAACCTGTACTTTGAGGACGGACAGGATTGGGAGTACAACTATTGGAGCGTCATGCAGGAAAACGAGGTGGGGGGTTAAGACCACCTTTGACTGGGTGGTGGCCAATGCCCAGTACGAGACCAAGCTGAACCTGTCCATTGCCTCGGGCGACCTGCCGGACTATTTTGAATGCAACGGCGTTCAGTTGCGCAACGTGATCGAGGCCGGGTTGGCGGTGGATATGACCGATCTCTACGATCAGTATGCCTCGGACTTCCTGAAGGAATGCGTGGCCGCGGATCCCAACGCCCTCACCTCGGCCTCGTCGGAGGGCGGGCTGTACGCCTTGCCTCAGCCCGGCGAGCCCTATAGGAACGGCGGGACCAGCATGTATCTGCGCAGCGACTGGATGAAGCAGTTGGGTAAAGAAGCCCCCAAGACGGCGGACGAGCTGATCGAGCTGGCCTACGCGTTTTTGAACGACGACCCGGATGGCAACGGCGAAAAGGATACCTTTGGGCTGTACATGGACAATGACCTGAACGGGGTAAACGCCTTCGCCAATATGTATCAGCTGCATCCCAATATCTGGGTTGTGGACGATCAGGGAAAGGTGAGCTGGGGCGGCCTGGATGAGGGCATGAAGCCGGTGCTGGAAAAGATAGCCAAGCTGTATGCCGACGGGGTCATCGACCACGAGTTTACCGTGAAGGATCCCACCAAGGCGTCTGAAGACATCGCCGCGGGCAAGCATGGCCTGTATTTTGGCGGATGGTCGGCCGGCTACTGGCCGCTGAATCTGTCCATCCCCAATGATGCGGATTGGGAGGCCTATCCTCTGGTATCGGGCACCGATCAGCCTGCCACTTTGAGTGCGCCCTTTGCCACCACCCGGTATTATGTGACCACCGAGTCCTGCAAAAATCCCGAAGTGGTCATCAATCTGGCCAACTGGAGCCTGGATTCGGGCTATGTGCAAAAGCTGCAGCTGATTGAACCCCGGGAAGATCCCACCTTGCACGGCCGGATGAACGGCTATGCGGGCTTCCAGTATGAGCCGGCTTATAAGAACCTGGATATTCAGCAGCGCCTGCTCAAATGGCAGCAGACCGGGGACGATATCCAGCTGTGGCCCGACGATATGGACAACTGGAATACCCAGCAGCTCTTTTATTCGGACCATGACCAGAATGGTTTCTCCCATAAGGTGACCTTTGGCAACGAGCATTCCGGCCTGAGCACGGTGCAGTATTATATGGATAACCAGATGTTTGTGGACGATGCCTATGCCGCCGCGCCCACCGAAAGCATGACCGAGAACTGGTCCACCTTGTTGGCCCTGCAAAACGAGACGTATACCAAGATTATCACCGGTGAACCGGTGGACGCCACCTTTGACGCCTTTGTGGATCAGTGGAAGGCCGCGGGCGGAGATCAGATCACCTCTGAAATCAATGAATGGTATGCGGCCAATCATGGTTAAGCCCACATCATAGCAATCGCCGGGTCAGAGGGGGCGCAAGCCTTCTCTGACCCAGTTTGGAGGCCAATAAGCATGATCACAACCCATCTTTCCAGGCGGAATCGAGGCGGGCTATTGGGACTGAGGCGCCAGCATGTGCCGCTGCTCCTGATGCTGCTGCCCGGTTTTTTAATTTTGATTGCCTTTAACTACCTGCCGCTTCTGGGCAATGTGATTGCCTTTCAGAAATTTATCCCCACCAAGGGCTTTTTGCATTCCAAATGGGTGGGACTGGATAATTTCCGCGCGCTGTTTAACTATCCGAACTTTGGACAGATCCTGTACAATACCGTATCCATCGCGGTGATGAAAATCGTGATGGGGCTGGTGGTGCCGGTGATCTTTGCGCTGCTATTGAACGAAATGCGCTCCACCTGGGGCCGGCGCACCTTGCAGACCTTGGTCTACATGCCCCACTTTTTGTCATGGGTAATCCTGGGCGGCATTCTGGTGGATGTGCTGTCCACCAACGGCATTGTGAATCTGGCCATCAAGGCGCTGGGATGCGAACCCATCTTTTTTCTGGGCAGTCCGGAATGGTTTCCCTTTACATTAATTATCACCGATACCTGGAAGGAGTTTGGCTTCAGCGCCATCGTCTATCTGGCTGCCTTGACCGGTGTGGATCCGGCGCTGTATGAGGCGGCCATCATCGACGGCGCGGGCAGGCTGAAACAGACCTGGCATGTGACCCTGCCGGGCATTTCTTCAACGATTGTGCTCATGGCCACTTTGGCCCTGGGCAATGTATTGAACGCGGGATTTGATCAGGTGTATAATCTCTATAGCCCGGCCGTGTATTCCACCGGGGACATCATTGACACCATGGTGTACCGCACCGGTCTGCTGGACGCGCGCTACGGTTTGTCCACCGCGGCGGGCATGTTCAAATCCTGTATCTCGTTGGTGTTGATTTTGACCTCGTACAAGCTGGCCGACCGGTTCGCCGGATATCGGATCTTTTAAGGGGGAGGCATAAAAAATGAGCATAAAGAGTTCCCCCGCCAGGCGGGTCTTTGTGGTGGTCAATACGATTTTGCTGACGGCCGTGGGCATTTTGTGCGTGCTGCCGATTTTGAATGTGCTGGCCATTTCCTTTAGCTCCTCGGCCGCGGCCAATGCCAACCAGGTGTTATTTTGGCCGGTGGACTTTAATACCCTGTCCTATGAATATGTGATGGAGCACGCCGAATTTGGCCGGGCCTTTTTGATTTCGGTGGTGCGCGTGCTGATCGGCCTGCCCAAGGAAATCGAGGAATCGGCCTTTATCGACGGCGCGGGTTACTGGACTTCGCTGATCAAAATTTATCTTCCCCTGTCGCTGCCTTCCCTGGCCACGGTGGCGCTGTTTACCATCGTTGGCCATTGGAACTCCTGGTTCGACGGCATGATCTTTATGAACAACACGGCCAATTATCCGCTTCAAAGTTATCTTCAGACCGTTGTGGTGCGCTATGACACCGAAACCTTGTCCAAGATGACTCTGGAGGAGTTGGAGCAGATCAATAAGGTCAGCAACCGGACCACCCAATGCGCGCAGATTTTTATCGCGGCCCTGCCCATATTGTGCGTGTATCCGTTCCTTCAGAAGTATTTTGTCAAGGGCTTGGTCATGGGCAGCGTCAAGGGATAGAATATTAAGGAGGGATTTTTTGTGTTTCATCACGACCGCGGGGTTGGGGAGTTTGACGCCGAACTGAAGGTGAAGGGCATTCCCTTTCGGGTGAAAGAGGAAAACGGCACGGTGGCCAAGATTGACCGGCGCGAAATCGACTTTGAGGGCAGGTATGAGGCGCTGTTTTTTCTGGGCATGTCCACGGATTCCTGGCAGTGCAGCGAATGGTGGGGCCAACAGGAGGCCCAGTATGACCACTCCACCCGGCTGTTTATCGGAGACCGCATTGGACGCATCAGCGTGATCTATGAGGACGCCACCGAGGATATGATTTCGGTGATCTTTGGGGTCAACGCCTGGAACTACAATCTGTTTTTCAAGCCCAAGGACTGCGAGGGCAATTTGAACAGCTTTGCCGCGCCCTATGACGAACCCTTTCGGAGCGATCCCGAGGCGGCGAAATTGCTCTCCAATAGCCTGCGCCTGATGGAAAATGAGGATGAAGGCGCGGTAAAGGCCACCAAATGGGTGATGGGCTACCGGGTGCGGCCGGAGAAGCGGGTGGTGCGCATACAGTTCGACCGGGAAGCGGCCAAAAGCGCCGGGTTTGTGGTTTCCGCGGTGACCGGGGTGGAGGCGGGTTGCCCGCTGGATCCGGGCTGGAAGCTGTTGAATCAGGACTTTTTCCTGTCCAAGCGGTTTTATGCGGACGCGGATAAGCTGGCGCGCAGGCTGTATCAGTTTCGGGACGAGCTGCCCGAGCATGATCCGCTGTTGGAACTTCCGGACTACGACGCCCCGGATATCCGCTTTTCCGGCGACAACATGGCCGAAATCTATACCAATGTCTACCGCAAGAACATCATGGATATGGCCTACGGCAAGGTGACGGACGACGGCATGCCCCATACTTCCACCGCCAACACCGCCAACTTCGGCTGCTATATCGGCTTTGGCAGCTTTGCCATCTCCGGCCAGTATGCCCAGGATATCTGGACCCGGGACGTGGGCCGCCTGCTCACCGAGATCCTGCACAACGGCTATCATGAGCGCGCGTTGAGCGCCGCGGATCCGCTGCATGAAATGCTGTATTATCCCTCGATCCGGTTTAAGCTGCCCCATTGGAAGCGCATTGCCAACAAAATCGCCCGGGACGAGCAGGAGCTCTTTAACGAGGGCAAGGAGAACGACGGCCATGCTTCCATCATGATGTACATTTATGGGCTGTACAACCAGGGCGCGGTGGATGTGTCCTGGCTCAAGGCCCATCGCAAGCAGCTGAAGGACGCG
The DNA here is from genome assembly GCA_018716505.1 of Candidatus Faecaligallichristensenella faecipullorum. Classification (GTDB taxonomy): domain Bacteria; phylum Bacillota; class Clostridia; order Christensenellales; family Aristaeellaceae; genus Faecaligallichristensenella; species Faecaligallichristensenella faecipullorum. Next base: position 11,587 of record DVJW01000135.1, read on the forward strand.
GCGGATTATTTCATCTGGCAGGTGGAAAATCCGGATCAATCCAACTTCGACCGGGTGCTGTATTCGGAATCCGAGGCCAGCCGCCAGCAGTACGGCGGTTACGATTTGTATTCCAACGTCATTTCCGCCACCGCCCTGATCTGCTATGCCCGCCTGTTTGAGGCCATGGGCGAGGAGGACTATGCCGGGAAGCTCAAAGATACCGCTTCTCTCATCAAGCGGGGGGTGGACGAGCGCTTTATGATGGATCACCCGCGCTTTGGCAAGGTGTACACCGACACCACCGACGACTGCTGGACCTACGAATACAAGCGCTTCTGCGAGCTGCTGATGCACAGCGATGTGTACGGCTATGATGTGCATCGCGACAATCCCGCCCTGTTCGAGGTCATGAGCCGCACCTTTGAGGCCCAGCGCGAGCAGTATTATCAGCCCGAGGCCGGACGGCAGATGGGCTATGGCCAGGGCTACCTGACCTTGGCCGTGCTTTCCCTGGATTTGTATGACGAGTTCAGCGAATGCATGGACGCGGCCACCGCCTTCTGCTATCATCACAGCGACTTTAACTATATCGTGCCCGAAGGGGTCATCATGCACGGCTCCAAGCGCTTCTGGTTCCGCAATTGCGATTTGGGCAATGGAGTGCAGCAGGCGGAGATCATCAAGTGCGCCCGCCTGATCGCCGGAATCGACGATCTGGACCGATCCCGCGGCCTGCGTCTGCTTCCCAGGCTGCCCAACCGCTGGAATTCCATCCAGGTCAAGGACTATCCGGTGACCCTGCGGGATTATACCACCCGGAAGTTTGCCTACACCTACCGGCGCATCAAACCCGGGGAGACCGGGCGGGTGGTGGCGTTGTGCGGAGACAGCGGTTATGCCATGGATTTTGACACCGGTGTCGAGCTGGATTACCTGCGCATGGGGCCCTTTGATGGCCCGGATATCCAGGTGCAGGGCGGACAGGCCACGGTGGAAAAAATTCAGGGCCGCTATTTTGCCTATGTAAAACTGAACTGACGGGCGGAAACTTGCAACTTCATTCTTAAAGTCCCATGGACGGGGCCCTCTCCCAAAGTTTGGGGGAGGGCCCTTTACGATGGGAAGGACTGGAAGGATGCGCCTGAAAGCTTCCGGATACTTGTCCCAATGCCCCCTCTTTACAGAATTATATTACAACCGCACGCTTGAAAGCGGACAAACTGCCCATTATAATAGAGAAGAAAATATGGGAGGAAAATTCATGCGGGCGATTGTGCTGGCCGGGGGCGGCGCCAGGGGCGCTTACGAAATGGGCGCATGGCGGGCGCTGAGGGAGCTGGGTGTGGAATACCAGATGGTGTTGGGCACCTCCATCGGCGCGATCAATGGCGTCATGATGGTTCAGGGCGATTATGAACTGGCGGAAAAATTGTGGGCCGGGCTGACCTTGGATCAGGTGATGAAAAACGGCGTGAATCTGGATTTTAATCTGGAGGTCATGTTGCGGCAAAAGGCCGAACTCATGAATTTTTTGCGTCAATATATCAATAACCGCGGGGCGGACATTTCCCCGCTGGTGGATTTGCTTTACCGGATCGTGGATGAGCGGCGCGTTCGAAACAGCGGCCTGGATTTTGGATTGACCACCTTTAAATTTCCCGCTTTGAGGGGCATGGAGGTGGGCCTGGAACAGATTCCCCAGGGCAAGTTGGTGGATTATCTGCTGGCTTCGGCCGCGATTTTTCCCGCCTTTCCCATGCGCAAAATCGGGGAGGAGCTCTTTTTGGACGGTGGTTATTTTGATAACCTGCCCATCAACATGGCGTTGCGCCGGGGCGCGGATCAGATTATCGCCATTGACCTGTGGAATTCGCCCACCCATGGCCGCTACATGGACCGTCCGGGCATCCTCTATATTCATCCCAGCCGTCCCCTGGGCGGCATGCTGATGTTTGAGCCCAAGTCAATGGAAAACAGCCGCTGTCTGGGCTATTTGGATACCCTGGCCGCCTTTGGCAGGCTGTGGGGCGCTTCCTATCGGTTCCGGCCGCGCCGGGGCCGGGCCTTGAATCAGCTGGCCGATGGGTTTGCCTTGGATGTGCTCAGGCTGGAGGCCGGGCTGGGCCCGCGCACCCCATTTAAACAGCTGCTCAGCGCCGGAGGCGGGGAACCATCCGCCCGGGACACCTTGCTGCGCGCCCTGGAAATCGCGGCGGGCATATTTGATTTGGAGCCGCTGAGAATTTACGACGCCTGGCACATGGCCGGGGAGCTTCGGGAAGCCTGCGGCTTGTGCCTGAAGGCCATCAGGGGCGCGGACGGCCTGCAGGTCGTGCGGGAAAAGGATTGCGCCACGGCCCGGATCCTGGAAGAGCTGGATCAGACCGGGCGGCTGGAAGGAGAAATTCTGGGGCTGTGCGCCGCGCATCCCGAGGCGGCTTTGGCCGCAATGGCGCTGTATCGGATGACAAAAGGTTAACATGGCCGCGGGGCGGCTGAAGATAGAAGGGGAGAAAGATTATGATCGCGTTGGGTTGTGACCACACCGGGTATGAGTTGAAACAGCAGGTGCGCGAGCATCTGGAGAGCATGGGCTATGAATGCAAGGACTATGGCTGCGGCCAGTGTACCGCGTCGGATTATCCGATTTATGGCGAAGCGGTGGGCCGCGCTGTGGCCTCGGGCGAGTGCGAGCTGGGCGTGCTGATCTGCGGGACCGGGGTGGGCATTTCCCTTTGCGCCAATAAGGTCAAGGGCGTGCGGGCCGTGGTGTGCTCCGAGCCCTATTCCGCCAAGCTGGCCCGCATGCACAACAACGCCAACATCGTGGCTTTCGGGGCCCGGGTGGTGGGCCGGGATTTGGCGCTGATGATCGTGGATGCCTTTTTCGGCGCAAAATTCGAAGGCGGCCGCCATCAGCGCAGGGTGGATATGATGGAGAGCATTCAGCCGTAATCAAACCAGGAGTTTCTTTCTTGAAAAGATGGGTTTTTGAAGGATCTGTCCCGCCGCCTGTTTCGGGCGGCGGATCAGAGCATTGACAAACCTATTCTCCTCATTTGGGGATGCATGAAGGGGCCGCAGCCCCTTCATATTTAATCCGCAGAACCGGCTTTGCCGGTTCGAGGAACGGCCCAAGTGGCCGTTTCCGCTATCATTTTC
>DVJW01000136.1 GCA_018716505.1 Candidatus Faecaligallichristensenella faecipullorum
CCCTGTCGTCCGGTCATATTCGTCGTACTCATACCTCACCTTCCCTCCGTTTCCATACCTCACTTCCTTCAACAGCCCGCTCCGGTCCTCTCCGTACACATTCTCCGACAGCTTCTGTTCCCCCACATACACCGCCTGTTTCCTGCCCAGCCCGTCGTACTCGAACCGGTATTCCACATCGCTTCCGCTTCCCGTCGTGTTGTGCTTCACCTTCTTTAACCGGTCTTCCTCATACTCATACTCATTCTTGTACACCTTCCCGCTCTCCGGCTCACTCTCCACCTTGGTCACTCGGTCGCTGGTGTCTGGATAAAAGAGAATGGGAGTGTGATTGTTCATCACGCTCCCACACATTTTATCTCTCTTAATCATCTTCTTAATATATATTTAGAAGACATTACTTCTGGTTCCGATTCATAATATGCCAATCCATCGTCACTTACTGGTTTGCGAGCTTGAGCACGTTGCGGCAGTCAACGCTATATTCGCGCTCGTTCGTGCTGTTGCTGGTGATGGTTAGCAGATACTTTTTCATGGTTTTATGCTCCTCTCATGGCCTTTTCGGCTCTTGTGTTTTCTCTTCCCCCGTGGTAGAATAGGGACAGGGATTACAGGGGAAACCCCTGCCCCGGTTTTTTGCTTGCCGCCTATGCTTGCCGAGAGCTGGGCGGCTTTTGTTTTACGCCTTCAGGCGCTGTTCAAGGGCCTGTACAGCTTCTTGCAGGCTTTCCGCGTCCCGCAGAATCGCCAGCATTTCCAGCCGTTCAGCCTTGAGCAATGCCGCCTTGAGCTCTTGAAGCTCTTGAGCGTTCATGCCCTTGTCCTGCATATCCTTTCCCCCCTGTGCTTTGATTTGCCGGTGGGCCGCTGGGCTTGCCGCCCTGGCCTCCCGACGCAAAAATCATAGCACGGTTTCCGGCGTCGTGCCGAAAAAGGCCGTTCTGCGAGGAACCTTGCCCCCCTAAAGGGGGGCAAAAAAATTTTTTTCGGCGGCAACGGGCGCACGTGCGGTATTTGTTCCCGCGTATACGCGCGAGCGTGGGAGCAAAGCCGACTGTCGGCCGAGCTGAGCGACCGACACACCACACAGCGATCAACACACCACACAGCGCCCAGCGCACCGCCTCGGTACACCAGCATATAGCGCACCACGCGCAGGCCCTCGCCGCCCCAGGTAGCAACACCGCAGGTGTTGCTTTTATCGCGCAACGCGCACCACGCTGCGTCACGCGCTGCTATCACCACCGAGCACACCACCACACACCGCCACTTGCAAGCGCTTCGATGAGTCACACCATCGGAGTGACAAAAACATCCTCCCAAACGCAATCCTGAAAAGGTACTGTGGCTGGGCGGGAAGCCTCTTGCGGTCGCTGCGAGCCCGAAATATCGCTAGTTTTTAGGATTTTTTGTTGGAGTTCATTCACCCGTGACCTGTAAGAACTGATTATATGCTCGCGCACGCGCGCGTGCGCGCGTGTCAATGAAGCAACAAAAAATGGCGGCCCGCTGTATAGCGAACCGCCACTCATTCCATAAAATGAAATTTAAAGGTTTTTGACTTCATTCTCGGAATAGAAAAAACCGGGTGATAACCCACCCGGTCATTTTACATCCTTCCTTGGAAAGATGCAACCGAACATGCCATTCACGAAGATGTACATTGGTTCGGATTTTAATTGGTTTGGTGGAGCATAGGAGACTCGAACTCCTGACCTCTACACTGCCAGTGTAGCGTACTACCAACTGTACTAATGCCCCATTCCTGAACACGGATGATATTATATCATGTCCAGGCCGCCCTGTAAAGGGTTTTTTTCAAATTTTTCAGGATTTCTCCTGGAGACAGAGTCCGCCGGGCACGCCCAGCGAAATAATGGCGCTTCCCCCCACTTCCAAGTGTACGCGCCCATCCTGAACGGGCAGGCTGTCCACCGCCTGCTCATTCAGCCGAAGCAGCCGAATCTTCTGAGCATGCGTATTCAGGCGCAGGGTGGCCCGCACCGGCTTGTCGGAGGGATTGTACAGGCGAATGACCAAAATCTCCCCGTCTTCCGAACGCTTCACCGCGCTGAGCACCAAATTTCCACTTTCCACGCACAGTGCGCTGGCACACGCCGGCCCCTGTCCCGGATGCCGGCCGGTTTGGACGCAATACGTGCCGTTGGCATAGCGTTGCGCCGCCAGTTCCAGCTTCTCGCCCGGCGCGAAGGGATACAGCGCATATTCCAGCGCATAGCGGCCCTCCATCTGGCATTCGGAGAATTCGTCGTTGTATCCATCAAAGAATGACCGGTACAAAACCCCCTGTCCCTGCAAAAGGGAAAGCCTGAGTTCGCCATCTTGGGTGTACTCAAATTGATGCAATCCCTTATGGAACACCGCAAGGCCGCCCGTTTCCCCTTCCACCGCCACAAAGCTCTGGCTGGGCTGGGGGCCATATAACCGCTCGCCCGAGCGCCGGTCCAGGGAGAACGGGCCGTCGGCCAAGGTGCTCCGGGCATTGATGCCGGTGGGAAAAACCGCCTGAATTCGATGATCGTGGGCATGGTTGTCAACCGTCAGAACCACCCGCACGCAGGGACTGCCCGCGTTTAGGGAAATTTGGGCCGTGATCTGGTTCTCTATCAGACGGTTGCTGCGCGCCTGGCCCTTGCCGGCCATGGCTTCGGGAAGCATCCATCTTGCGCTCAGCCGGAAGCTGGCGCGCACGGGCCCTTGCTCCAAAAGCTCAATTTTCCAATCCAGGCCGCGGCTGTCGAAATCCGGGCCCGCGGCAATGGGCATGCAATGATAGGCATCCCCGCCATTGCCCTGCTCAAACAGCCAGTTGAGCCCGGCATACACCTGTCCGGTGCGCTTATCGGTAATTTCCAAAGTGCCGTTCGAGGCAATCCTAAGCCGAACCAGCGCGTTTTCCGCGCCCATGCCCTGACGGATCATCGAAAGTCCGGCATCATACGCCTGCGGCTCCGGCACGGGCCGCAGGGCCACGGTCTGCACCCCCAAGGCGGGCAGATCCTTCAACAGGCATACCCCCCTCAGCATGACGTCATGGGAAAAGCGCTGGGTCACCTGGTAATCCGAGCGGATGGTATCGGTTTCCCTGCGCCGTACAATTTGCACCGGCAGCGCGTTGCCCTGGGCATCGAAGGCCCCCAGCGCCCGGGGAGCCTGTTCGGCCTCATACCGGCAGCAGAATTCCACCGCCCCACTGGCCGGGCATCCAGATGGATTGAAGATCATGAGCGCCAGGTCATCTGCCTCCAGGAAGGTGGTGTCCGCCTGGCCGGCCAAATGCTGGGCCGCAAACAAAGCCAGCCTGCCCGCGATTCCGCCGCACTTTTGAAACCTTGTCATCATCTCCCGGCACACCGCGTCGCAACTGCATCCGCAGATGCCGTCATGGGTATGGTTCTCCAACAGATAGCGCCAGGCCCGGCGCAGCAGTCCGGCGGGATACGCCTCGCTCATCCCATAAGCCAGGGCGCACAGGGGCTCGGCCAGGGCATTCAACAAACGCTGGATCTTCTGATTCTCGGTCTTTAAATACACCCTGGAAGTCAAGGTGCCCTGAAGCATGGCGATATCCGCGCTATGGCGCAGTTCGCCCCGGATCACCTGCAAATTTTCCAGACGCTCGGCCCTTTCAAAGCATTCCTCCAGACGTCCAAACCGCTCAACGCCCAAGCCCTTGGGATCGGGCGACGGGGCCATCATATCCCCGCCCATGGTGAGCAGCACATAATCCGCCCGGGAGCGCACCTCGCTCTCGGCCTGGCGAAGCCTTTGTTGATATTCCCCGGGCGTGGCGGCCATGTGAATACCCTGGCGCATGTTGCGCGGATCCATCACGCTGGCGTTCCCGTAGCTGGTGTGAATGGCCGTGACCCGGCTCCCATCCGGAGATTCCAGAATAAACTCGCGCTCCACCCCCTGGGGACAGCCGCGCATCATAAAGGCGCGAACAATGCCAAATTGGTTGAGGATTTGGGCCAGCTGCGCGATATGCCCAAAGGAGTCGGGCAGATAGCCGATCTGCATGGGCGAGGCGCCGCTTTCTCCCCCGCCATAGGCCAAGGCCTCCGCCCTGCCCAACAACAGGTTGCGCACCATACTCTCCCCAAAAGGAATGACCTCGTCGGGCTGGATAAACCAGGGGCCCACAATCAGCCGGCCCCGGGCAATGTACCGGGTAACTTCTTCCCGGCGCTCGGGCTTGATCTCCAGATAATCGCCCACCACGCTGGTCTGGCCATCCAATAGAAAGCAGTAGTCCTCCATCCGGCTTAAAAGCTCCAATATCCGATCCACGATATACACCATGTGCACCCGGGTTTCCTCAAAGGAAAGATACCATTCCCGATCCAAATGGCAAGAGCAGACCACAATCAGCGGTTTTTCCATGGTTTTTCCTCCTTTGGGGCAGACTGCCCCCTTACATCTTGATGGCCGAACTGATCATACCCTCTACATAATACTTGTTGGCGAAGATAAAAAGCAAGATCAACGGGAGCGAACTCAGCAGATAGGCCGCAAACTGAAGCGGATAGTTGTTGGAATAGGCCTGCACAAAGCGCATCAGCAGTCCGGCCGAGATGGTGATGATATCGTAGTCCTTGATGGTAATCATGGGCCACAGATAATCGTTCCATGTGCTGTTGATCTGCATGATGGCCAAAGTGCCCATGATGGGCAGCGACATGGGGATGCACATGGCACGGTACACCCTGAACTCGGTGGCCCCGTCGATGCGCGCCGCCTCAAATACATCCTCCGGGATGCTTTGGAAGAAGGATCTGAGCAGGAACATGCCGAACACCGAGCCCCCGAACACAATGGGCAAAATCAGCACCCAATAGGTATTGAGCAACCCCAAGCTCTTGTACATCATATAGGTGGGCACCATGGTCAAAATGCCCGGAATCATCATCAGCGCGATGACCATCATATAGAAGAATTCACGGCCCGGAAAGCGCAGGCGCGCGAAGGCAAACGCCGCCAATGAAGCGATGAACAGCATGCCGCAGGTACCCACCGCAGCCACGATAACGGTATTCAAAATATAGCGCCATACCGCCGGAAACGCCGTGGCGAAATTGGTCACCCGCAGAGGCAGCGTGGGATACCACCGGGTATAGGCAAAGCCCAACTCAGACTTAAACGCGTTCCAAAGGGCCATGCCCAGCGGATACAGCATGATAAACAACAGCGCAATCAGGAACAGGTGCAAAAACACCTGGGCAACCGTTGATTTCCGACTATGCATTGAAACTCCCTCCCCATCAGCTCAGCTTGTCGTTGGTGGCGTCGCTGTTCAGGTAGCGGTAAAACAAAAACGTGAGCAGCATAATCACCGCAAACAGCACCACGCCCACCGCGCTGGCATAGCCCATCCGGTTGGCCAAAAACGCCTTGCGGTACATATAATAGCCGGGCACCATGGTGGTGTATCCCGGGCCGCCGCCCGTCAACACCAGCTGCACATTGTAATCCTGAAGATTGCCGATGATGCCGAAGATGAGGAAGTAGCGAATTTGTCCCATGAGCAGCGGAATATCCACATGCCAGATGCGTTGAAAGGTGTTGGCCCCATCCAGCCTGGTGCTCTCGATGATCTCGGTGGAGATGTTGATGAGCCCGGACATATAGATCAGCACGCTGGTTCCGCCGATCCAGGGGAAATACATAAATACGATGGAAAAAATCACCCAATTGGGATCGCCCAGCCAGTTTATAACCTGCTCCTCCCCTAAAATACCCAACGTGCGTAACACCGCTGTCAATACCCCGGCATTGGGATCATAAATATATTTCCACAGCAGCATCATGACCACGCCGGGCGCAACCATGGGCAAAAGCACGATAACCCGGTAGGCACGCTGGGCCTTGTCCGAACGAACGGCAAAGATCATTTCCGCGGCGATCAGCGGAACGAAAATGCTGATCAAGATCTTGGGAATCGCGATCTTAAACAAGGTCGGGATGGTGGACAGAAAATCCGGGTCGGAAAACAGCTCTTTGAAGTTATCCAATCCGATGAAGGTCGCGGTGCCCACCGCATCCCAGTCAAACAGCGAGTGATACAACCCGCTAAAAAATGGATAGTAGTTAAAGACCAGAAGTCCAGCCAGAAGCGGCAGCAAAAAGAGATAGGCCTGACGCGCCCCCCAAACACGCGAGGGCAGGCTTTTCTTCCGCTCAACCGGGCGCACCATACAAAACACCTCCGAATTTTCAGGCGAATATATCCTCCATGGTCAGGCCGGGCGCTTCCTGCTCCTCGGGCTCCTCCAGATGAACCACACAACTGGTATCCGCGTATATCTCAATGAACACCGAGTTGGATTCATCCCGGATATAGATATCCACGTCCTGCGCCGGGGAGTAAGCTGTGGCCTGATAGGGGAAATAGGTAAACTGTGCCTGACCATCCGCGTCCGTCAAAACGCGATAGGCCTCAAAATTTCCCCCATCCAGGGATACGGCGTACAGATTATGCCCTTCCACAGGCTCGCCGTGCCGGGTTACCTGGGCCGTAATCGTAACCGGCGACTTGCCATCAGCCGGCGCCGGATCGGGCGAAATGGACAACACTGAAACGTCAAAGGTGGTTTTTCGATAGTAGTCATATCCCGCCGCCAGCGCCACCACAACCACCAGCACCAAAATAACTTTCCATTTCAAGCTCACAATCAACACCTCGCTCTGGGATGGACCGCAAATGGTCTAAAAAAGAAGCCGTTCAGGGCGGCTGCGCTCCGCTGTCCAAAGCCCTGACGGCATCCTTTCCAACTCGTCCGGCGCTCCAATCCCGATTGGGAGGCGGGGCTGGCCTTTTTCCGGCCAGCCTCCGCGCGCCAGTCTCTTATTCTTCAGGGATATTCCATCCGGTCGTGTCGATGCCCATGGCCTCAATGTACTCGTCGGTACCTTTCTGCACCTCGGCCTCAAACTGCTCGTAGAATTCCTCGTCGGTCACCATGCCCTTGTACCACATCTCCATGAGCGCGTTGGCCCGCTCGCGGGATTCGGTGGACAGGTAGTCGCCGACATTCCACTGGAAGTTGGGCAGAATGGGGAAGGAATTGTTGAACCAATCGTTCAGCTCCGGCGGAACCGCGCATCCCTTCACCGCGCCCAGATAGGCGCCCTTTTTCTCCAGCACCATCATGGACAGGTTGTCCGGCGCGGTGATGAACTTCAAAAACTCCACCGCCGCGTCAAAGGCGCCGTCCCCCGCCAGTTCCACCGCGGGCTTCAGGATGGAATAGAACACCGCGGGCGCGGGACGGTAGGGGCCCACTTCGGTGTACTCGATCTCGGCCACATACTCGGAGGTGTCGCTGGTAATGACCGGGGCCGGGAACAGGCCGAACTCAAAATCCCGCTCGGTGTTGCTGTTTTCCGAGGGCAGGCGGGCGGTCAGAGCCTCAATAATGCCCACTTTGCCTTCGTTCCAGAGCGACTCGAAATCGGTGGTTTCATAGCCTTCGGGATACATTTCGGTGAATTTGCGCAGCATCTGCTGATAGATCTCGCGGGCGTATTCATGTTTGGTGGGCGAGAAATAGCCCTCTTTGATTCCCCGGATCATTTCCTCAGCCGCCAAATCGCCATCGCCGTTGTAATCCACCTTGTCCTTGATGTTCAGCGCATAGGGAACGCCCAGAGAGAACTGGTTATCCCAGGTGCGGGTGTCGATGTTCACGTTGCTCACCACGCCGAAGCCGATATAGCCGGCTTCGTTGATCTTTTGGGTGACCGTAAACAGCTCCTCCCAGGTTTTGGGCACTTCCACCCCAACCTCTTCGAAGATATCCTTATTATAATAGTAGGCCGTTGCCGGGCCGGTGTAGGTCATCACCGGCAGGGAAAGCAACTGTCCCTTGGCCGAGCGCACCACGTTGGTGGTCCACATGTAATCCGGGAACAGGCTCTTCCAAACCGGGCTGCCCTCCACATAGGTGTTGGGGGTCTCCAGCGCCTCGGTCAGGTCAAACACCAGGTCGCGGTCAGCCATGTGGGCGGCGCCGCTGAACGCGCCTGAGATGATGGGCGCGCTGCCCGAGGCCACCTGGGTGGTAATATATTCCCACAGCGCGTCTTCATTGCTGCTGGCCGGCGCGCTGCGATCCCATTCGATGGTGACGTTGGGATGGATCTTCATGAATTCATCCGCCAAGGTCTGCATGGATTTGAACACATCCGGCTCCTCTGCCGTGGGGACATCGTTCAGCGAGGGCAACAGGGCCGCCGCGTTGATGGTCAAGGTGATGGGATTTCCGTCGTTGATGACCGGATGTTCGGCCGTAGCGGCATTCGTTTCACCCTCCTGGGCCATGGCGCCCATGGAGACGCTAAAGAGAATCGAAATCAACACCAGCAGCGAAATCAGCTTGTTCCGCACCATAAACTCCTCCTCACATCTTCCCTACTTGGATTCGCGCGCCCAGTCTTCCGGGTCTCAGATTCTGCCATTGCCCCGGGATGTTGACCAAGAAGCGGGTCTCCCTTTATGATTATGATTAAGAAGGGGTGTTTATGATCGGATTGAATACTTCTAACCTTCTAAATATTGTTACTTGCCAACTGTGACGCCAGCCTCTGCCCTTTTCATCAGCCTCCACAAATTCAGGCCCGCAATATCCGCTATGGCCTGCTCCGGATAGCCATGCTTGCGCATCAGCTCAATCAGAGATGGAAAATCCGCCGGACTGGCCAGACCTTCAGGCCAGGCGTCAATGCCGTCAAAGTCGGAGCCAAAACCCAGCACATGAGCGCCGCCCAGCTGGGCGATGCCGTCGATATGGCGCCAAACGTCTTCCAAAACCGCCGGACGGCCCTGGATCAGAAAGTCGCTGTAAAAATTGATGCCTATAAACCCGCCGCGCTCTATGATGGCCTTGACCTGATCCTGATATAGGTTGCGCCTATGGTCGCACAGCGTGCGCAAATTCGAATGGCTGGCCACGGGCGGCAGCTGGGCGTGTTCCACCACATCCCAAAACCCGCGCAGATTCAGATGGGAGACATCCGCCAGTATTCCCCGCCTGTCCATCTCCCGCAGCAGCTCAAAGCCAAAGGGTTTGAGCCCTTCTTCGTCATTTTGGGCCGCGGGATGGGCAATCTCATTTTCATTGTTCCAGGTCAGGGCGATCATGCGTATCCTGCCCGCATGATAAAATTCTTCCAGGCGCTGGATGCTGCCCTCCAGCACCTCGCCCCCTTCGATGGACAAAACCCCTGCGGGCTCCTTGGGCGGCTCATCGGGCAAGCGGCCGGTAAACACCCGGAAAGGCAGCGCCTTTGCGGCCTCCATCATGCGCACCGCATCCGCGTAAGGCGTGCCCGCGCAGCCCTTTCCGCCCGCAAACATGGCCAGGGTCTGAAGGCCCACCCCGCCGGCCTGCATGCGCCGGGGCGTAACCATGCATGCTTCCAAAGGAATCTGATCCACCGCCAACTTGTAGAGGGTATCGCAATGGGCATCCGCTATAAACATCGCCATTACTCCTTCGTTCTTTCCCGCGATGGCGGGCATTTATTTTTTCATATTATATACCCTCGGCGAACCGGGAGCAATACGGTTTTCGAACCGGTTTGCGCCGCGTCATGGTTTGATTTTAACCCATTGAAAATGGACTTTTGCCCAGAATTTCACCTTATTTTGGGTTGCAATTCCGTTTCATATCCTATACAATCTAGAGAGTGTATTGTGGGCCTTCGCTTAAATTCCTGTAAATCTTTTCTGCCCGGCAGGAAAAGCGGCGGCAGATGGGAAAACCAGCAATAATGACGATAAAAAGGACGGGAATCCATGATTAAAACGGTGAATGTGTCGCTGCAATTCGGCAAGCGCATACTGTTCGAGAATGTCAATATACAGTTCGACGACGGCAACTGCTACGGCATCATCGGCGCCAATGGCGCGGGCAAGTCGCAGTTTCTCAAGATCCTCTCGGGGGAACTGCAGCCCAACAAGGGCGAAGTCATCATCCCACCCGGGAAGCGCCTGGCGGTTTTGAAGCAGGATCACTTTGCCTATGATGAATATTCGGTAATGGATACCGTAATCATGGGCCACAAGCGGCTGTACGAGGTCATGAAGGAAAAGGACGCGCTGTATATGAAGCCCGACTTCAGCGACGAGGACGGGCTCAAAGCCGCGGAACTGGAGGGCGAGTTTGCCGAGTTGGACGGTTGGGAAGCCGAAGCCAACGCGGCCTCGCTCCTGAGCCATTTGGGCATCCCCGAGGCCCAGCACAGCATGATGATGCGCGAGTTGGAAGCCAATGACAAGGTGAAGGTGTTGCTGGCCCAGGCGCTGTTCGGCAATCCGGATATCCTGCTGTTGGACGAGCCCACCAACCATCTGGACGCCAAGTCCATCGCCTGGTTGGAGCGCTTCCTGGGGGACTTTGAAAACACGGTGATCGTGGTTTCCCATGACCGCCACTTCCTCAATGAGGTTTGCACCTATGTGGCGGACATCGACTACAAGAAGATTACTTTGTACGCGGGCAACTACGATTTCTGGTATGAGTCCAGCCAGCTGGCCCTCAGGCAGCAGCGCGAGGCCAACAAGCGCAGCGAGGCCAAGATCAAGGAACTTCAGGATTTCATTCAGCGCTTCAGCGCCAACGCCTCCAAGTCCAAACAGGCCACCAGCCGCAAAAAGCTGTTGGAAAAGATTGTCATCGAGGATATCAAGCCTTCCTCGCGCAAATATCCGTTTATCGAGTTTAAACCCGAGCGCGAGGCCGGAAATGACCTTTTGGTGATCGAGGGCATCAGCAAGACCATCGACGGGGTCAAGGTGTTGGACAATTTTTCCATGCGCCTGGAAAAGGGCGACAAAGTGGCCTTTGTGGGCGAGGAAAATCTGGCCAAGACCACGCTCTTTCAGATTCTCATGGGCGAAATCGAGCCGGATGAAGGCAGTTTCAAATGGGGCGTTACCATCACCCCGGCCTACTTCCCCAAGGACAACAACCGCTATTTTGATGGGGTCGAGCTCAACCTGGTGGATTGGCTGAGGCAATATTCCAAGGAAAAGGACGAGACCTTTGTGCGCGGCTTTTTGGGACGCATGCTGTTCACCGGCGAGGAAAGCCAGAAGATGGCCAAGGTGCTCTCGGGCGGCGAGCGGGTGCGGTGCATGCTCTCGCGCATGATGCTTTCCGGGGCCAACTTCCTGCTGTTGGACGAGCCCACCAACCATCTGGACTTGGAATCCATCACCTCCCTCAACAACGGGCTCATCAATTTCCCGGGCACTTTGATGCTGATCTCCCAGGACCATCAGCTGGTGGAAACTGTGGCCAACCGGATTGTGGAAATCTCGCCGGAGGGCGTGTTTGACAAGCGGGTGGATTACAACACCTATTTGGAAATGAAGGGCGTGCAATAAAGCGCCAAAACAGAAAAAGAAGGGGATCCGTCTCTGGGCGGATCCCCTTTAGGGTGTTGACAAAGTCAACACCCTTCGAAAAAATGAAATTTTCATTTTTTCGAGTTGCATCATTTTCCTGTCACCTTCGGTGACGGCCGGAAAATGATAGAGGAAGCGGCCACTTGGGCCGCTCCTCGCGG
>DVJW01000137.1 GCA_018716505.1 Candidatus Faecaligallichristensenella faecipullorum
ATGGCGGGTGAACGTGCGCGTGCGGGTTGGCGGCAAAGCCCGCGCGCTCGTAGAATGCCTGACGGCGGCGGGATATTTCATCCACCGGTGGGTCGATTTCGAGGATAACAGGCTTGCCCGCTTCCACAAGAAGGTCAAGCGCCGCCGTGCCCAAGCCGCATCCACGCCTTTCCGGCACAATGCAGAGGTGCTCGACATAGAAGTACGCGCCCGCGTCCCAATACAAAGCGAGGCCGACAAAACGCTCCCCATCACAGAGCAGGCCGAAATGATACTGCTCATGCGCCATGATGCGGCACTGGGACGGATCCAAGCGTTGTTCATGCTCTGGGAAGCTGGCGGCGTAAAGCGCCATGGCAGGCGCGAAGATCGGATCGTCGGCGGTGCGCAGACGTTCAATGCGCAGCATGAGACATCCCTCCAAACGCAGTGAAAGATAGAAAAATCCCCGACCATTTCTGATCGGGGACGTTGGTGGTGCTTACTGGACTCGAACCAGTGACCCCATCGATGTGAACGATGTGCTCTACCAACTGAGCCAAAGCACCTTATGGTGGAGCATAGGAGACTCGAACTCCTGACCTCTACACTGCCAGTGTAGCGTACTACCAACTGTACTAATGCCCCGTTAGGTTGCCGTTTTTGTGACAACGCTAAGATTATATCATAAAGATTCTCTCTATACAAGCCCCCCTTTTTCGATTTTACATTATTTTTCCAAAGCCAACATTTTGAGCAATTCCAGATCCTTTTCCGTCAACCCATTCTCCAAAATCAGCCTCTCAAGCTTCACCCGCCGGAAGCATTCAAGCAAAGCCTGCATGCTGGCGGCATCGGATTTAAGGAAGGGCAAAATCTGCTCATACCCGCTCTGATCCTGAAGCGCACGCACAATGCCCCGTTGGATATAGCCTGCGGACACCTGATAATCCGCCACAATATCTTCGTCCTCAACGTCCAAAAGATGTAAAATCGCCGCGGCCAATACGCCGGTCCGATCCTTGCCCGCGGTGCAATGGAAAAGCACGGCCCCACGCTCCAGTCCTTCAATGACGCGCTTTACGGCCTGGGCCAGAAGTTCTGGATGGGCCTCAACCATCTGACAATACCCTTCCTCCAGACTGCCCGCAAAGGCACGCCGGGCAGATTGGCCCACATCGTTCAAGTCCAGTTCGTCGGTCTGCAACGGACAATGCATCCATTCGATATTCACCGGCGGACGGTCCGGCCTTTCCATGGCCTCCGAACGGCTGCGTAAATCAATGACCGTGCGCACCCCGCGTCCGGCCAGACGCTGCCATTCCCCATCTTCCAGGCCGCTGATATCATCTGCGCGAAAGAGCCTGTTCCATTTTACAACCTCGCCCCGTCCGTTCTCAAATCCTCCAAGATCCCGCACATTGGTCGCATTTTTCAGCCGAATACGCTTTAACGGCATGTTTTCCATATTCATTTCCTTTCCAGCCCCGTTGGGCCCCCATTTTCATAAAAAAGGACCGCCGCATCCTTCGCGCGGCGGCCTTCTCGCTCATTCCAAGCCGTAAATTCGCTTCCATTCGGCGGTAGGCGTGCCATCCGCCTCGGAAAGAATCAGCGGTTCCATCCAATGCAACATGCTGCCCGCCCCTTTTACCGCGTCCAGCAATATCAGCTTCGGCGCGCGGCCGGCAAAGGCGTGCACGGTGCGAATCCGTTTGGGTTCCAATCCCTGTTCGCTCAGCGCCCTCATCAGCTCCAGCGCCCGGGGCGCCGGATAGATGAACGCCGCCCTTCCTCCGAACCGCAGCAATGCGGCGGCGGACTGGGCAATGCTCTCCAGGGTACAGGCGCCCTCATGGCGGGCAGTGCGTTCGCCCGGATGTTCGCTAAGCAATACCGTGCCCACCCGCCCATACGGAGGATTGCAAACCACCAAATTGTATTTCTGCCGGCCCAGGAGCTGCGGGGCCATTGCAAGATCCGCGCAATGTACGCGAATGCGGTGTTCCAAGCCGTTTAACCTGACGCTGCGCGCGGCCATATCCGCCATATCTTCCTGAATTTCCAGGGCGTCAAACTGGCTTCTGGGCTGGCGAGCCGCCATGAGCAGCGGCAAGATTCCGGTTCCGGTGCCGAAATCGGCCACCAGATCCCCGGGCTTTGGACAGGCAAAATCAGCCAACAAAACCGCGTCCGTTCCAAAGCGGAATCCTACCCGCTTCTGAATAATTCTTAGACCGCCCCTTTGCAAATCATCCAGGCGCTCTCCTTCCAAAAGCTCCACTAGATCAGGCGCCTCCCCCAGGAAAAGGTATCCGCATAGACTCCGCTGAGCGTGCTGATGACCACCTTACCTTGGGTGGAAGATGCATGGATAAACTTGTTGGAACCCAGGTAGATGCCCACATGATCGCAAAGGTCGTTGTCCTTGACGGTATCGAAAAATACCAAATCGCCGCGTTTGAGCTGGCTGCGTTTGAGCTTGGCCGCGGCCCCGTAGCCTTGTCCCTTGGCGTTCCCATCCAGGGCAATACCCGCTTTGGTAAACGCATAGCTGGTAAAACCGCTGCAATCAAAGGTATCCGGCCCATCTTCGCCCAACACATAGCGCTTGCCCAACTTGGTCTTGGCCAAAGCAATGGCCTTTTCCACCTTTTTCTTGCGGCTTTGATAGGTCTTCTTGGAAACCGCCTTGCCCCCATTGAGCAATTTGCGGGTGGCGGCATCGGCCGTGCCGCTGGCGGTCAAATGATTGGCCACCTGCAAGGTCTTGACCGCGCTGCGCGTGCTGCTTCCATATTTCCCGTTGACGCTTCCGGTGAAATAGCCCAGCTTTTTCAACTGATTCTGGAGCTTTTTGACCTGATCCCCCTTGTCGCCATACTTTAAGGGCTTAGAGGACAGCTCATTCTGATACTCCTTATAGCTCTTTCCCGAACCCGCGTTGAGCAGCTTGCGGGTGGCGCTGTTGGCCTGCCCGGTAACTTTCAGGCCGTTGGCCCGCTGAAAATTCTTGACTGCGCTCTTCAGGCTGCTTCCATACTTGCCATCTATGGAGCCCTTGTAGTAGCCCAGCTTTTTCAGCTGTTTCTGAACCTTTTTCACCTGGATTCCCTTGCTGCCTGGCTTGAGGGTTTTCGCGCTGTCGTAGCTGGCTTTGCTTACCGCGTTCGAGCTATAAAGCTTCTTTTGGGTAGCGCTGTTGGCCTTGCCATTCGCTTCGATGGAGTTGGCAAGCTGAAACGCCTTTACCGCGCTCTTGGTGGTGGAACCATATTTCCCGTTGACCTTTCCGGAAAAAAAGCCCAGCTCCTTGAGTCTGTTCTGAAGCTTCTTGACCGAGGCGCCGCTGCTCCCGCCGGTTAGAGTGGCGTAGCTTGCAGCGGACGCCTGGTACTGAAGCTGGGGCAGCGCGACAAATAACGTCATGGCCACCATCACCATCGCCAATATGCGCCGGATAGCAGCTTTCATCATCATCCGCCCCTTTCATTCATCGTTCAAGTTTGCCTTACAAAACACAGCGGCCCCAGGAGAAGTTCTGGGCATAGTAGCCGGTAAGCGAGCTGATCATAACCTTTCCGCCGCCGGAAGAAGCATGGATAAACTGGTTATCGCCCAGATAAATGCCCACATGGTCGCACAGATCGCTGTCCGAAATGGTGTTAAAGAACACCAAATCCCCGCGTTTGAGCTGGCTCATGGTCAACTTGGTGCCCTTGCCATAGCCCTGTGCATAAGCGGTTCGGCTCAGGCTGACGCCGGCCTGGCGGAAAGCGTAGGTGGTGAGGCCGGAGCAGTCAAAGCTGCTCATGCCCGTGGCGCCCCAGACATAGGGTTTGCCCAACTGGGCCCTGGCCGCAGAAATAATCTTCTCTACCTGAGACGAACTATGGCTGTGACCACTGCTGCTTTCCTCCTGCTTGTCTTCTTCCTTCTCTTCCTCTTCTTCCTTTTGGTTCGCCTTGTCATACTCCGCCTTGGTTACACCATCGCCGCTGTTGAGCAGTTCACGGGTATCTTTATCCGCCTTGCCGTTCACGGTCAAGTCGTTGGCCTTCTGGAATTCCTTGACCGCGGCGGTGGTGATATCGCCAAAGTTTCCGCCCAGGCTGCCATCAAAGTAGCCCAATTTTTTCAGCTGCGTCTGAACCTTCTTCACCTGTTCGCCGCTGTCGCCCTTTTCCAGGGTGGCGGTGGACATCTTCTTCTCATACTCGGCCTGGGTAACGCCCTTGCCGCTGTTGAGCAACTCCCGGGTTTCCTTGTCTGCATCGCCGCTCACGGTCAGGCTGTTGGCTTTCTGGAAGGCCTTGACCGCGGCAGTGGTCAAATCGCCGTAGTTGCCAGCCACATTGCCCTCGAAATAACCCAACTCTTTGAGCTGCTGTTGAATCTTTTTCACCTGCTCCCCACTGTCACCCGACTCCAGAGTGGCGGTGGTCAACTGCTTTCTGTATTCCTCCAGGGTTACGCCCTTGCCACTGTTGAGCAACTCGCGGGTGGCTTTGTCCGCCTTGCCGTTCACGGTCAAGTCATTGGCCTTTTGGAACTTCTTGACCGCGCTCTGGGTCTGGCTCAGGAAGTTGCCCGCCACGTTTCCGGTGAAGTAGCCCAGCTTCTTGAGCTGTCTTTGAACCGTCTTGACTTCCTCTCCGCTGTCGCCCTTCTGAAGGGTGGTCACGCTATTCGAAGCGGTATCCTTCTTGGCCTCGCCCTTGCCGCTGTTGAGCAATTCGCGGGTGGCTTTGTCCGCCTTGCCGTTTACGGTCAAATCATTGGCTTTTTGGAAAGCCTTGACCGCGCTCACCGTATCGCTGTCGAACTTGCTGGTCAAAGAACCGGTGTAGTAGCCCAGCTTTTTCAGCTGCTGCTGAACCTTCTTCACCTGGG
>DVJW01000138.1 GCA_018716505.1 Candidatus Faecaligallichristensenella faecipullorum
AAATAACTTATATTATTAAAATCCTTGCGTGAATGCAAGGATTTTTGTCTTGAGAGGTAAAGAATTGTTAGGTCAATCAAGAATTTTTACTTGTGGATTCGACCTCTGTAAGTTATTATTGCATTATTGAAATGTTAGCTTATCAGGAGGTTGATCGGGTTTATGAATGCAACTTATGCAAAGAGAAAACATAGCCTGGGCAAAAGCATCGCGCTGGAACTTCGCCGGCGCGGCAGGCTATACCTGATGTTGACCATACCGGTTGCCTACATTATTATTTTCTGTTATGTTCCCATGAGCGGGGTGCTCATCGCCTTTGAGGATTATTCGTTGCGCAAAGGAGTATGGGGCAGTCCATGGGTAGGGCTTAAGCATTTTCAAGAATTTTTTTCAACGCCGGTGTTCAAACAACTCATGGTTAATACCATCGCGCTAAGCCTGTACGGATTTGTGGCGGGGTTTCCGGCTCCGATTATTTTGGCCCTGGCCTTTAATGAATGCAGGCGGCCGCGCTTTAAAAAAGCGGTACAAATGGTTACCTACGCGCCTTATTTTATTTCCACCGTGGTCATGGTATCCATTATTATTCAGTTTCTGCATGTGCGCACCGGCATGGTCAATAACGTCATTAAGCTGTTTGGGGGAACGCCCTATGATTTTATGGGCAATCCCGCGGCGTTTCGAAGCATATATGTGTGGTCCAATATCTGGCAGAGTGTGGGCTATTCGGCGGTCATTTACCTTGCGGCCCTGGCCGGAATCGACCCATCCCTCAAGGAGGCTGCGATTATTGACGGCGCCAACAGCTTTCAGCGCGTGTACCATGTGGATCTTCCCTGCATATTGCCAACCATCGTCATTCAAATGATTCTGTCCATTGGCGGGCTGCTGAGCGTGGGCTATGAAAAGGTATATTTGATGCAGAACAGCCTCAATATGTCCCAATCGGAGATCATTTCAACCTATGTTTACAAGCGCGGTTTGCAGGACATACAGTATTCTTACTCCACGGCGGTGGGACTGTTTAACTCGGTGGTCAATCTGATATTGCTCTGCACGGCCAACGCCATTGCGCGGCGGGTCAACGAGACCAGTCTGTGGTGAGGAGGAAAGAATATGCTTGCCAAAAACGCAAAGACGAATCGAATCAGACAAAATTCGGTCGCGGACCGGGTGTATCTGGCCATAACCGAAGTGATTCTGTGGTTTATGTTGATTGTCATTCTGGTGCCGCTGATTTATGTGCTGTCCTCTTCGTTTTCCTCTCCCGAGGCGGTGGGCAATGGGCGGGTGTTCCTTTGGCCGGTGGATTTCAGTCTCAAGGGATATGAAGCGGTATTCACCACCCCCAAGGTTTGGCTGGGCTTTCGCAATTCGGTGTTTTATACGGTGGCAGGAACGACCATCAACATCGCCGTCACCATGCTCGCGGCGTATCCGCTTTCCCGCCGCGACCTCAAGGGCAGGGGCTTTGTGACCGCGCTGTTTACCTTTACCATGCTGTTTAGCGGCGGCATGATTCCCACCTATCTTTTGGTGCGTGATCTGAAGATGATCGACACGGTGTGGGCCATGCTGTTGCCCGGAGCCATGAGCGTATACAATGTCATTATTGCGCGCACCTATATCCAATCCTCCATTCCCTTTGAATTGTATGAGTCGGCCTCGCTGGACGGTTGCACCGATGATCGGTATTTGATTCGGATCGTGTTGCCTTTGGCCAAGCCCATTATTGCCGTTCTGGTGCTCTGGTATGCCGTGGGTCATTGGAATCAGTATTTTAACGCCATGATTTACTTGCGCAACCCCAATTTGCTGCCGCTTCAGATTGTGCTGCGCAACTTCCTGATCGTTGAGGATATGAACGGCGCGGCCATAGCGAATATGACGATGGATGAATATATGGATACCCTGTATCTTAAAAATCTCTATCAGTATTCGTTGATTGTGGTGGCCTCGGCGCCGGTCATGTTGCTGTATCCGTTTATCCAAAAGCACTTTGTGAGCGGCATTATGCTGGGATCGCTCAAGGGATAGCCTTCGGTTAGCGCGGCGCGCAGGACCGCGGCCTGCCGCTCCGTTACGCAATAAGCCCTATTTCAATATTGAAGGAGGAAGAGAACATGAAGAAGACGCTTTCCCTGTTGACTGCGCTGGCCATGCTGTTGGTCCTGATGCCTACTTTTGCCATCGCTGAAGAGGCGGCAGAGGAACCTATTGTGATCACGGCGTTTATGGACGGCGACCCCACTTTGGATTACAGTCAGAATTATTCCCTCCAATACCTGGAGGAGAAGACAGGCGTGCGCATTGATCCCACAGGGTATGTGTTCTCCGATCAGGAGGCGCCCACCCAGAAACAGCTGCTCTTGGCCAGCGGCGATTACCCTGAGATATTCCTGGCCAACACCGAGGGCGCGGCCTTTACCTTCAGCGAGATCAGCACCTATGGCATGCAGGAAGGTATGCTGATTCCGCTCAACGATCTGATCGCCTCGGCGCCCAGGCTTACCGAGCTCTTCGAACAAAGGCCCGAGTATTACGATATGCATGTGGCGCCGGACGGCAATATCTATTCCATTTGCCGCTTTTCTGAGTGCGGCCATTGCCGCGCAGCCAACAAGATCTATGTGAACATGGAATGGTTGGAGAAGTTGGGGCTTGAGGTGCCCACCACCACCGAGGAATTCTATGAGATGCTCAAGGCCTTCAAGGAACAGGATCCCAACGGCAATGGCCAGGCCGACGAGATTCCGCTGAGCGGCGTCGAGAGCTGGACGGGCGGATTCCTCAACGCCTTCCTGGAGATCGATGACTATAACGAAAAGTATGTCGCGGATATCGATGGTCAAATCGTATTCCAGGCCAATACCGAGGAATTCCGCGAGGCGCTGCGCTATCTCAATAAGCTTTACACAGAGGGTCTGGTGGATCCGGCGGCCTTTACCCAGGAAGGCACTCAGTTTTCACAGACCGTGGGCAACGATCCCACCCTGGTGGGTGCGTTTACCGGCGCCATCTACAGTGTGGATATGCAAAACGCCTATGTGTATGAAAATTACCGTGCCATTGAGCCGCTTAAAGGCCCTGAGGGCGTACAGTATGCCTCCACCAACATGTTCATCAATATGAACCTGAACGGCTTCTTTGAGATCACCGACAAGTGTGAAAATCCGGAGGCCGCCATCAGGTGGATCGACGCGGCCATGCAGCCCGAGGCCTCGATTGTTCGCTACTATGGCGCGGAGGGCCATGGATGGCAGTATGCCGAGGAGGGCCAGCAGAATATATTGGGCGGAGAATATGTTTGGGAGTTCCTGCCCACGCCGGAGAGCGGCGCTTACACCAACGAAACCTTCCCCCAGGGGCCGATTCTGGGACTCAAGGAGCATCGCGCCCAGTGGAGCCCCATGGCCGGCGATGAGCAGCTCTACTCCGATTCCACAATCTTTGAGGCACGCATAGAGAGCGAGACCGAGAATCTTTACGCTCCCTATCTCATCTCCCCGGTGCCCAATACCTTCTTCCTGGAAGGAGACGAAACCAGCAGGTACAACGACCTGAAGACCACCATCGGCGAGTATGTGACCATGTCCATCGCCCAGTTTGTGACCGGAGCCAAGAGCCTGGATGGCGATTGGGATCAATATCTGAGCGATCTGGAGGCCTATGGAGTCGATCAGTATGTGGAACTGTTGCAAAAGGGCTACGATTCCGTATACGGCGAGGACGAATAACGGGCGGACAGGCCTGACCAGCGCCGGCGGCGGGCAGCGTGGCACGAAATTTCGCCCAGGCTGTCCGCCGCCGGCGCTTCTGTGTTATAATGCCTACAGAAACAGGAAAGGCGCGTGACGCGAATGTTTGATCTGGAATTTCTCAAAGGGCTGCCCGCCCAGGTGAGGTTGACCAACGGATCTGTGGCGGGCGATGGCCTTGGACTGGAGCGCGCGTGGAACGGCGACAGCATGCGCGCAACGCTGACCAATGTTTCGCCGGAACCGGTGCATGTGCGCGAGGTGGCGCTGATGTTTGGGCGGTTTCCCGTGGCCGCCAGCTGCCCGTTTTATGCCGAGGGCTTTCATATGCTTTCCCAACATGGGGGCACGCTGGGCGAACCCCACAACATTGGCAAGTACGGCACGGATGAAGCCTTCTTCCGGCTGAAGAAGAGCCCATTCAGCCCGGATACCTATACGGCGTATTCCTTGATGTTGCTTTCGCCCACCCAGTGCGACCGGGCGCTGATGGCCTTTGCCAGCTGCAAGCGGTTCATGGGCGAGTTCCGATTCCGGGGCAATTACATCGAAATCGTGATGGATTGCGAGGATATGGAGCTGCGCCCCGGGGAGAAATGGGCTTTTGAGGAATTTTGCGCGTTTTTTGGGGCGAATCGCGACGCGCTGATGGGGGCGTTGGCCGCGCGCATCAACGCCAACCACCCGCGCCGGAAATATCCGGAGATTCCCTTTGGATGGTGTTCCTATCATGCCATAAGCGGGGTAAAGGCCGGGGAGATGGTTGAGCAGGCGCGCGCCATGCAGCGGCGCATACCGGAGCTGAAGCGCATCCAGATCGACGACGGCTATCAGTCCGCCACCGATTGGCTGATCCCCAATCACGAGAGCGGGGCGGATATGAAGGAGATGTGCGGCCGCATACGCGAGGCGGGCTGCGAACCCGCGGGTTATATCGCTCCGTTTGTGGTGAGCAAGCGTTCGCGCTTGTTTGAGGAACATCCCGACTGGCTGCTGATGGGCGATGACGGATTGCCCAGCCAGGAGCACTGCTTTAACCGGGATTGGTATGTGCTGGACGGCACCAACCCCAAGGCAGTGGAATATTTGCGCCATGTGGTGCGGGTATTCCATGACGAATGGGGCATTCGCTATTTCAAGCTGGATTTCACCAGCTATGGAGCGCTGCCCGGCGTGCATCATGACCCGCACAAGACCCGGGTGGAGGCCTTTCGGGCGGTGTTTGAGGCCATAAACGATGAGGTGGGCGCCGACAGCTACATTCTGGGCTGCAATGCGCCGTTCTGGCCGCAGCTGGGCCTGGTGGATGGAAACCGGGCCACCAACGACATCTTCCGCAGGTGGGAGATAGTGGGCGGCAATATGGAGGAACTGACCGGGCGCAGTTGGCAAAACGGACGGCTTTGGATCAATGATCCGGACGGCGTGGTGCTGGAAAAGCGGGATCGCAGCGAGATTCGGGACGGCGTCTTCCGCCGGGCCATCTGCGAGCTGACCGACGCGGAGTTTGAGTATCACAAAGCCTATATCGTGGCCAGCGGCGGGGTGGTGACCTCGGGCGACAAGCTGGATGAGATGAGCGAGGCCAATTTGGAGGTGCTCAGGCGCATGATGGCGGTGGCGGGCGATGCCGCCGTATACGACGACGATACCTTTGAGATAGGCCGCATAGAGGGCAAAGACAAGCGCCTTTTGTGCGTATTCAACCATTCGGACGAGGTAAAGTCCATTGCGGTGCCCCTCAAAGGGCGCGTTTGCCTCAGCGATTTCTGGACCGGCGCGGAGCTGGGGGAGCATGAAGGCCATTTTACCCTCTTTGACATGGAGCCACATTCGGCGAGAGTGCTTAAAGTTCGGGAACCCGCCGGCTAAGTACTCAGTATAAGGCAGCCGGCCGCGAGCGCGGCCGGCTGCTTCCCATATTATTGTTGTTTTTGTTTTTCACTCCGGAGAATTTCACCATAGCGGCGGATGGGCGGTTCGCCGTGCAGCGAGACATAATCATCCCCCAGATAGCAGGCGAAGCTGGTCAGGCTTTCAAAGCCCATCTCCTTGTAAAACGCCACGTCCTGGGCCATGACCGCCTCGTTCAGGGCCATGTATTGGGGCGGCTTGGTCCAATTGGAAAAGCGGGAGTTGTCCACCCAGTATTCCAACACCTGGGAGTCCTTGCGCCCGAAAAAGTCCAGCAGGGCCGCGATGGGCTCGGCCTCGGCCGCGTTTTGCGGGCAACCGGCGTCGTTCAAAGGCCGGTTGGAGTCGCGGCGGATGGGCGCATATTCCAGGAATACTCCGGGTTCGGGCTTTACGGCCACCGGCGTCTTCAGGGCGTCCACATAGGCGATATAGGCCAGCTTGGCCTCGGGGTTCACCTTTCGAATGCCCCGCAGCATGGCGTTCACCGCGATCAGCTGCTGGTCGGAAGGGGTAAGCGAGCGGCATTGGGGACAATGGCACCCGTAGCCCGCCACATCGTCCAGCCAGAAGTAATAGCGGTTGGTGGTGGGCCGGAAGATTTGGGAAAGCACTTGGGCGCGCCGGGCGATGTAGTCCAGGGCCTGAGGGCTGCTCACGCAGAAATTAAAGTCGTTGACCCGCTCGCCCCGCTCATTCATGCGGAACCAATCCGGATGGCGCTCAAACAGCCGGCGGGGAAGAAGGTAGCTCAGCGCGTGCATTTCATATTCGATTTCCAGGCCCATGGACCGCGCCTTGGCATACAAGGCTTGCTTTTCGGGCAAAAACTCGTCCTCAATCATATCCTTCAGCGACTGATCCGCGTGGACCCCGCCCACCGGATGAAGGCCCAGCACGTTCAGGCCCGCCTGCTTCATGCGCTCAAGCCAGGTGTCGCTTAATTCCTCCGGGTGGATCACCGCGCCGTAACGTTGAATCATCTGTACGCACCTCCCATAAATTTGGGTCAATCTTGAAGGGTCATCCCTTGACCGCGCCCACCATAATGCCGCTGGTGAAGTATTTTTGCAGGAAAGGATAGACCAGCATGATGGGCAAAATGGCGATCATGGTGTTGGCCAACTTGATGTTTTCCGAAAATACCGCGCTCTTTCCGGCGGTGGCGCCCACGGCCGAGGCGCCCATGCCTCCGGCGTTGGTGGCGTTGTCCGAAAGCAGCATATACAGGTAATCCTGGAGCGTCTTTTTGCCGGCGTCGGTGACGTAATACACGCTGGCCGCATAGGTATTCCAGTAATCCACCGCGGTAAACAGTGCGATGGTGGCCAGGATGGGCTTGGAAAGCGGCAATACGATCCGGAAAAACACCCCGAACTCGCTGCATCCGTCAATAATGGCCGCCTCTTCCACCTCTTTGGAAAAGTTGGCAAAGTTGGTTCTCAGGATAATCAGGTAAAAGGTGTTGATCATGGAGGGCACGATATACACCCATATGTTGTTTAACAGTTTCAGATTCCGAAACAGCATGTAGTTGGGAATCAGGCCCGCGCTGACGAACATGGTCAGCACCACAAGATAGCTCACCAGCTTATCGCCCGGATAGGATTTGGACATGCCATAAGCCATGAGCGAGGTGATCATCAGGTTGACGGCCGTGCCCACCACGGTAATCAAGGCAGTCACCTTCATGGGAGAGAAGATCTTTCCCTGATCAAACACAAACCGGTAGCTGTCCAAGGTGAACTCTTTGGGCCAAAGCAAAAGGGTGCTCTGCATATATTCGCCGTAGCTGATAAGGGATCCTACCAGACAGTGCCAAAAAGGATACAGGGTAATGATGGACAGCAGCGCGAAAAAGATCACCAGCGCGTAGTCCAGCGGCCGGTTGGCCTTGAGCTTTGCCATGGTATCGCCTCCCTTAAAACAATCCGCGCTCGCCCAGCCGCTTGGCAAAGCGGTCGGACAAGAAGAGCAGAATCGCGGCCACCACCGAGTTGAACAGGCCCGCGGCCGCAGCGAATCCATAGCGGTTTTGGCTGATGCCCAGGCGATATACGAAGGTGTCCAGGGTGTCGCCCGCCGCCTGCACCTGGGGGTTGATTAGGGACTGCACCTGGTCAAAGGAGCCGCCCAGCATGGCGCCTACCCGGAGGATCAACATCACCACCACGGTTTCCTTGATTCCGGCCAAAGTGATATGCCACATGCGCTGAAACCGGTTGGCCCCGTCAATATCCGCGGCCTCGTAAAGCTGCGGGTCGATGGCGGTCAGCGCGGCCAGGTAGATGATCGCCCCATAGCCGGATTCCTTCCAGAGATCGCTGAGCACCAGAATTATTTTAAACATACCTTTTTCGCCCAGGAACATCACGGGCTCCGCGCCGAACAGCGCCCCGATTTTGTTAAACAGTCCGCCCTGTACGCTGAGCAGGTTGGTAAGGATGCTGGCAATGACCACCCAGCTCACGAAATGGGGCAGATAAAGAATGGTTTGCACCCCGCGCTTGTAGAGGGGGGAACGCAGTTCGTTGAGCATCAGGGCCAGCAAGATCGGGGCCGGGAAGCAGATCAAGAGCTTGAGCAGATTGAGCACCAGGGTATTGACCAGCGCGCCCTGAAAGCTGACCGAGGTAAAGACCTCCTCAAAATATTGGAATCCCACCCAGGGGCTGGCGCTCAGCGGCCGGGTAACCCGGAAATTTCGAAACGCAATTTGCAAAAAATACAGCGGATAATACCGAAAGACCAGGAAGAACAAAAGGCCCGGCAGCACAAACAGATAGATATGCCGGTGGGCATAGATGCGGCGCGCCAGGGGCCGCTTGGCGGGCATGGGGGATAGCATCCTGCATCAAATCCTTTCGGGTGGAATCGGGCGGGAAAAGCGGGAAGCGCGTTTTGCGCTCCCCGCAAACCCGTTATCCGGCCACGGGCAGCTCTACGCCCATGTCAGCGCAATATTCGGCCACGATCTCGCCCAGCCGGGGCAGGCCCGCGTCGTTCATGGCCTGGGTGTATTCATCCCATTTTTCGTCGATGTCCATCTCGCCGGTGATAAAGGAAACCAGGTAATTGTTGCGGATTTCGCTTAGCTCAGCGTTGATGGTCACGGCCTCTTCATCGTACATATAGGTGGTCATATCATAGCGCACATTGGCCGGATCCGCCACCCAGTTGTACCAGTCGATGACCTCCTGATCCTCGGCCAGCATATCGTTGGAGCCGAAGTCGGCCAGCTCGCCGAACAGATGCTGAAGCTGTCCCCATTCCTTGTTGAGCACATCGGTCTTCTGAACCTTTTTGCCGTCCACCACCTCATGGTGCTGGCCCTCGATGCCGTACAAAGTGAATTCACGGCCCTCGTCGCTGAGCAGATAGTCCATGATGGCCAGCATGCGGGCGGCATGGGTCTCGTCCATATCGCCATTGAAGGCGCTGTCCGCCGAAAAGCCCAAAGGCCGGCCCAGCAGCGCGCCCTTGGGCCCCTCGGGCAGCGGAATCAGCGCGCCCATCTTGGCCTCGGGGTCATACTGCGCCAGGTTGGAGACGTTGTTGGACCACCAAACCGTGCTCAGGTTCATGGAAAAGGCGCCCGCCCGGCCGGTGGCCATCTTCTGCATGGCCTGCTCATAGGAGTTGACCATGACTTCCGGATCCAGCAGCTTGTCCGCATACAGACCCGCCCAGAATTTGATGGCTTCTTTGTAGTTGGGATCCACATACATGTTCATCATCTGGCCATCCGAGGTGGCCCATCCGAAATATCCGGTCCAGGAGGTGGAGAACAGATCCAGGATCCAGGTGCCATAAGTGGTCCAGCCGGTGGTGCCCTGGCCGTCAGGATCCTTTTCCACAAAAACCTCGAGCACTTCCCGGAAGTCCTCCCAGGTCTTGGGCTGTTCAAGGCCCAGTTCGTCCATCCAGTCCTGGCGGATGTAGATGCCCGGGTTCAGGCCGCCCGTGGTGTCCGGAATCCGATAGAACACTCCGTCGTTGGCCAGCATGTTGGCGTTGGGCAGGGCGCACTGGGCCTTGATGTTTTCAAAGCCGTATTTGTCGGCATACTGGGTGACGTTGAGCAGCATGTTATCCTCCACCAGCTGGCCAAAGACCGCCTGATCGTTGACCCGGAACCAGTCGGGCAAATCGCCCGAGGCAATGCGCATGCTCAAGGTCTGGGCATAGTTGTCGATGTTGGTGATGGTGGGGGTAATGGTGACGTTGAACTTTTCGTTCAGCGCCTGGACGATGGCGTCGTCCGCGGGCACATCCATGACAAAGTAGGCCATGACCTCAATGTCCAGTGGTTCGCTCATGTCCACTTCCGCGGTCGCGCCCTCACAAAGCGCGCCGGCCGAGATCAGAAGCAGGCACAGGCTCAACAGCATACTCAGCCACTTTTTCATCTCAGGTTCACTCCTTCACATATTTGGCTTTCGCCTTGACATGATTATTTCACAATTTATGTGAATTTAACAGGGGACAACCATGCTTTTTAACGGGGGACGTCATGCTCAGTTGTCAGAGGCAAAGATCCGGTAAAATGCCGGACAGCCAGCTATATGAGTGTATCATATTCTGCCGCCTTTTCCTATGGAAAATGGGGGATACTTCCCTTGAAAAAAGAGAAGAACTGGTCTATACTTACGATAAAATAAAGATAACAAAGGATTTGTTGTAACGAAAATGAGCGGATATAAAGGCTACGACCGCCGGCTTTGGGGATTGGCCCTGGCGATTCAGGCGCTGGCGCTTTTGATGCACCTGGTCATGGGTTACATGATTGCCCTGGGCATGACCTTTTCCAACGTGAGTTCCGACACCTTGAGCGGGCTGAAGGTGTTGAGCGGCCAGGTCAACTCCGCCCATCAGAGCGCGCAGGATACCCTGGACGCCATTGGCCAGAGCGCCTATCTTACGGATTTGATTGCCCGGTTGGGGCATGAATCCCTGAGCGTTTCCACCGCGGCCGGGCGCGAGCTCAGCGAGGTGATCAACGCCCATAAGATCAATTACCCGGCCTTTGACCAGCTGTTTTTGGTCACTGGGCAGTGTATTGTTTCGGGCAGCCAGATTCAGCCCTATGAAGCGCCGCCCGGTACCCGGAATTTTGCCAGTCAAACCCTGCGCGCCGAGTTGGCCGCGGATATCCTGAGGAGCCATCCGGGGGTGGAGCAGGATTTTAAGACGGATTACAATGTGTTGATTTCCAATTTGGGGGACGGGGCGTTCCTGGCCGCCCTGGTGCGGGATGAAACGCTTTTTTCGGGCAGTCAGGCCGAAAATCTGTATGTGTTGGATGAGCGCGACCGGTTTTTGCACGCGGATCAGATGCAGGCCGAGCTGTATCAGGCCATCGTTTCGGATAAGCGGGCCTATTTTAAGGGGCAGGATTTTGCGCGCCATGGTTCGGGCACGACGGATTTTAAGCTCTATCGGTTTTCCGGGGAGCGCTATGTGCCGGTGGAATATATGGACGTGGATACCGGAAACCGGTATTTGCAGCTGGTTTCCTTGGATCAGGTGATCGGTTCCCTCAGGCAGCCGCTGTGGGTGAACGGGATCATTGCGCTCTTGAGTTTTGCTTTAATGGCCTGCCTGCTTTGGCGGCTCAAAGCCTGGGTGTTTTCGCCCATGAGCGAGCTGTTAAACGGCGCGCGCCATGCCCGGGAGGCCCGGCAGCTTCCGGCTTCCATGATGCGCAGATTGCAGCGCAAGCGCCAGCTCCAATTCAGGGTGTTCGCCTTCTTTTGTCTGACCCTGGTGCCGGTGGTGCTGATGGCCCCGTTCACTTATGCCATTTACGCGCCCCATATTCAGCGCGCTGCCCAAAACGCCTATCAGCAAACCGTGCTGCAAAAGGCCAGCGCGCTGGAGGAAAAGGTGAACCAGACCATGCTCATGGCCCGGCGGTTGGGCAGCGATATGGATTTAAGGGAGGTTATGAAAAGGATCGGCGAAGGGGAGAGGCAATTGGAACCCCGGGCGCTTCAGGCGCTGCAGGGCGCGGGGGTATTGGGCCAATCCAGGGGCGTGCGCCTGTATGACGAAGCGGGAGCGCTTCAATTTTCCACCAACCGGCGGGATGAGGCCGTGGCTCTGCCCGCCGGGCTTTTGGAGCTTTATCAAAATTCCTACGCCTTTGCGGTACTGGATATCGACGATACCGATCCCGAGGATTGCAGGCTGTATTTCCCCATCCGAAATTTGGAATCCACCGGCGGAAAGGCGCTGTTTTCCTGCATAGGCTATGTGGAGATCCAGTTGCAAGGACTGCTGAATCCCAGCTATGAGAACTCGAATTTTGACTATGTGTTCGACCGCAGCCAATGGAAGCTGGTGGGCACCAGCGTCTATGCGCCGTTGCGCAAGCTGGCCGAAGGTATGGCCCAGGGCGCTTTGCTGGATATGGAAAGCCCCATGGCCGGGCGCATGGTGGCGGTGGATTACGCCCGCCTGCCCGCCTCCGAATCGGGATTTTTGCCCCACGACGGCGCC
>DVJW01000139.1 GCA_018716505.1 Candidatus Faecaligallichristensenella faecipullorum
CTTTTGACCGTGGCCAACGATGGCGCAAACAGCATCTTCCGCGCCCTGCGGGATAACACGGACGGGGCGCAGGACAGGTTCCTTTCAGAGATCGTCCGCATCATGGAGAAATATCCCTGGTGTGACGGCATCGACATCGACCTGGAGCGTGGGGACGGCTATTCCACCCATACGGAGTCCACGGCGATGTTCTGCAACATCTACAATATACAGGTGCTTTTGCCTGAAGATTCGGTGAGTCTGATCCAATTGACCCCGCAAAAGGCAGATTGATTGACAAAGACCGTCCGGAGCGGCGTTGAGCCGCTTCGGACGGTTCAGCCCCCCGGGGTAAGCGAACATACGGGAACCTCCCCCTGGCCCCTCCATAAAAAAACCTCCCCGCCAGGGGATCAGGGTGTTGACTTTGTCAACACCCAGAAAGCGCCATCCGTCAAAAAACGGATGGCGCTTTACAAATCCCGGCGGCTATTCCCCAACAGTCCCATACTTCGCCCGGTATTGGGAAGGGGTGAGCCCGGTCTTTTTCTTGAATACCCGGTAAAAATAGGCGGCGTCGTGATAACCCACCGCGCTGCCGATCTCGGCCGCGGCCACGGCGGAGTTCTTTAAGGCCTCGCAGGCATAATCGATTCTCAGGTCGGTCAGGTATTCCACCACGGTGGTGCCGTACTGCTTTTTAAACAGGGTGACGATATAGGGCGCGCTCAGGGAAAACTGCTCGCTGATGGCGCTCAGGGTGACGTCCTCGGTAAAATGCGCCTTCAGGTAATCCCGGATCATCCGGGCCAGATCCTCCTTTCCGGAATGGTGGTGGTGGTTGTTCTGGCTGTAAACTTCGCCGATCAGTTCCGTGATTCCGGCCACCAGTTGATCCAATGAGGCCATGTCGCTAAAGGAAATGCGCGACAGCTCGGTCAGCCACCGGGCCTTGTCCAGAATTTCGTCCTGGCGGGTAAAGCTGAGAAACGCGGTGTGCAAAACCTCCAGATAGATATCCCCCGCGCAGCCCTGGCCGGAATGCAAAAGCTCCAAAATCATGGCCCGGATGGCCGAAAGATCCCGGTGTTGAAGCAGGATCTGAAGCCGGGTGGCCTGATCGCCCCGCAGGGGATTGGGAAGGATGGACTGGGCGGAAAAAATGGCGTTTTCCCGATTCTGAAGCCGCAAAGACAGCGCGCGGGCGGCCTGACGGTAGAGCACGGTCTGGGGAGCCGGGCCGCAGGCGCTGATGCCTGCGCGAAAGGAAACGCCCTGTTTTTGAAGCCCCCGGAGCGCCCCGGTGGCCGATTCCAGAATCTGAAGGCTCTTTCCGGCGATTAAAAAGTTGACTTCGCCCTTTTGAGGGGCATCGCTCAGATACTCCACCTTAAACGGCATCTTTTTTAAGCCCCAGATCAGTTGACTTAAGGCGTCCGGCCCCAACTCGCAGGCCGAGACCACCAAAAAGAGCTTGTCCCCGGGGAACAGGTGGTGGCTCTGGCGATAGGCTTCCAGCCCCGGCTGGGCGGTGAGCATCATTTGAAGCAGAACCTGGGCGGGCTTGAGCGCTTCGGATTTCTCCCGGCGCCTCAAGTCGGCCTGCAATACCGCGTCTCTGAGCTTTTCCTTGGTTACGGGCTTGAGCAGGTATTGGTCCACCCCCAGGCGCATGGCCTGTTGGGCATAGGAAAACTCGGCAAAGCCGGACAGGATGATGAATTCGGTATGGTCGTTGGTCTTGCGTACCTTTTCGATCAGGTCGATGCCGGACATGGGGCCCATCCTGATATCGGTGAGCACCACGTCGAATTCCTTTTGCTGGAGCAGCTCGTAGGCCTGTTCGGCGGAAGAAGCGAAATCAATGCTGGAAATGGGCAAATCGGTCTGCCTGAGCTTGGCCTGAATGCCCTTGCCGATCAGCAGTTCATCCTCTACGATCAGTATCCGCAACACCTTTCGCTCCTTTCTTGGCCTTTTTTTCCTTCTCCAGGGGGAAGCGCAGGGTGAAGGCGCTGCCTCGGTCCGGATGGGTGGTAAAGCTCAGCCCGCTCTTGGGGCCGTAAGCCAGTTTCAGCCGGGCGTTGACATTGGCCAAGCCGATATGGCGTTTTTTATCCGTAAACAGCGCTTCGGGCGAGAGCTTGAGCTCTTCGCGCAGTGCCTGCGCCTTGTCCTCCGTCATGCCCAAACCGTTGTCCGATACCGTGATTTCACCCCAGCCGTCCCGCTCGCGCATGCTGATCTTCAAGACGCCCTCGCCCTGCAGGCCCACAAAGGCATGGGTAAAACAGTTTTCCACCACCGGCTGAAGAATAAACCGGATAAAGTTGTAATGCAGGCAGCGCTCCGGGATGGCGATTTCGATTCGGATTTTGTCGCCAAAGCGCAGGCGCTGGATGGCGAGATAATTTTGCACGCTGGACAGCTCCTGCTCCAGGCGCACCGGGCCTTCCCTGTCGCTGCCCAGATTGTACCTTAACAGTTCGCCCAGGCTGGCCGCCGCGTCCGCGGCCTTTTCATTTTCCCCGATGAGCGCCAGATCGCTCACGGTTTCCAATGAGTTATACAGAAAATGGGGGTTGATCTGGGTGGTAAGCGCCCGGAATTCGGCCTCCCGGGCCAGGGCCTGCTGAAGATAGTTTTCCTGAACCAGCTGTTGAATGCGCTCGATGAGCTCGGAAATGTGCTGATCCACCAGCGCGATTTCGTCCTTGCCCTCGATGGGCGGAGCGCTGTTCCATTGATCCGGGGCTTTGGAAAGATCCAGGTGATCCAGCTTGTAAACCAATAGGCCGAACCGCCGGGACAGCTTTTTCGCCAGCTGAAGGCCCAGAATCAATATGGCCACTGTGGCCATCACCATGGTCAGGGTCATGCGAATGGTGGAGGCCAACTGATAGCGGCGGATGGATTCATTGGGCAGATACAGCACCCCATACAGCCCGTTGGCGTTGGAATTGCTGACCACAAACCGGCCCTCCGAGGTGGTCATCACATGGTTGCCCATGTTCATCAGCGAATCAAACTGCTTGTTGCTCAAAAAGCGGTTGCTCAGGGCCACGTTGTTGGTATAGGCCACATTGCCCTTGGAATCGATGAGGAAGATATCCTTGATTTTAAAATAATCGTTATAGGTTAGAACCCGAAAGATTCTGGAAGGGAACAGTTCCATTTTGAGTATGCCCACCATTTCCTGCTCCTGCAGGTCATAGATGGGCAGCGCCAGCGCCAGTATCTGATAGCCCATTTCGCTCTTGGTGTACATCTCAAACTGGCGGGGTTTTTGACTCAGGTTGCGATACCAGGGCTGGCTTTTTTCCTTTTCGGTGAGCGGGGCCAGATACCGGTCCTGGGCAAAGTCGTTGCGGGAGATTGGGTAAATATTCAATTTATTGATATGGGTGAAGTTAATGCTCTGGATGGATTTGGTCATGGTTACGATTTCCTGGGAGAAAGCCTCAATCTCTGCCTCATCCATTTGGGCAAAATTCGAAAGCCCCTCGCGCAGCTGGGCATTGCTGGAAAGATTCACGCAGGCCGAGGAATAGACCTGGAGTTTATAGCGCGCCCCGCTGATATATAAATCCAGCATTTGTTCAAAGGAGGAGCTGAGGTTTTCAACCAATACCATGTTTACATGGCGGTTGGCGGTATAGATGACAATGGCCGAAAGGGTGAGCGCGGTTAAGACGATTCCGCACATGAGCTGTTTGGCCAAGGTCACCGGCAGAAGACGGTTTAAAAGTTTTTTCATTATAATAAACTCCTGAAATCAAAAAAGGGCGGCTCCCCACTCAACCGCGCCCTATCCTCCCAAATAGCATGATACCATAAACCCGATTAAATGGGAAGAGGGATTTGACCAGGAAGGCGGAGGGAATATTTCCATAAAGCAAAATCCCTTGTTTTTCAGAAGAATTTCAGTATAATGGGATAGACCAGATTTGGGATTGCAATCAAAAAATAAGGAGATTGAGTTATGAACAAATGTGCGGTGGTAACCGGAGGAAGCGGAAATATAGGCAGCGGCATTGCGGTGGTGTTGGCCGAACACGGGTATGATCTGGCCATTACCTATGCGGGCAACCGGGAAGGGGCGGAAAAGACGCGCCGGCAGGTGGAGGCCGTGGGCAAACGGTGTTTTGTCTATCAGGCCAGTTTGGAGAAACCCGAGGTGCCCGCCCGGGTCATCGCCCAGGCCCATAGGGATCTGGGGCGGATTGACCTTATGGTATGCAACGCCGGGCGCGACGCCAGGAACAGCGTGCTCACCGCCACGGCCGAGGATTTTGACAGGCTGTATACCGCCAACTTTCGGGCCTATTGCCTGTGCGCTGGCGCGGCGGCCCGGCATATGGTCAAGGACAACATTCAGGGCAGCATCATTATGATTTCCTCCACCCGCGGGGAACAGGCCTATCCGGACGACTTTATCTACGGCGGACTCAAGGCCGCGGTCAACCGGGCCTGCCGTTCCATGGCGTTGGATCTTTCCCAATATAATATCCGGGTGAACTGTGTGGCCC
The DNA here is from genome assembly GCA_018716505.1 of Candidatus Faecaligallichristensenella faecipullorum. Classification (GTDB taxonomy): domain Bacteria; phylum Bacillota; class Clostridia; order Christensenellales; family Aristaeellaceae; genus Faecaligallichristensenella; species Faecaligallichristensenella faecipullorum. The sequence continues at coordinate 4,509 of DVJW01000139.1, forward strand.
CGGGCGCCACCTGGCCCGAGGACAGCCGGCATATCGATACCCCCTTTGTAAAGGAATCCATCCCCTTGCACCGGGTGGGCAACGCCCGGGAAAACGGCGAGGCGGTGGCGTTTTTGGCCAGCGAGGCGGCTTCCTATATTACCGGCGTCACGCTTCGGGTGGACGGCGGGCTGATTTTGCCCGGCATGATGGAGCGGGCGGAAAAGACCGAATGGGTGCGCGAATCCTGGCGGGAGGAACAGAGAAAGAAAGCCATGGACATGCTGGATGACCAGATAGATTAAAATTGTACAGCACAATAGAAAATTTTGTGCATGGTTTTGACAAAATGAATTGTGCTATAATGTTCATTACAGACAGTCGACAAAATACGACTGAAAATTTTATCAGGAGGGTTTAAACATGAAAACGCGTTTTACCCGTTTCATGGCGGCTGCTTTGGCCTTGACCTTGGTGTTGAGCCTGGGCGGAATGGCTTCCGTCGGCTCGGCCGAAGGCTCGACCGAAGGGGAAAAGACCAAGCTGGTGCTGGTGCAGTACCTGGGCAACGACCAGCGCGATCAGCTGATCCAGGAAATCGCGAGTCAGGTGCCGAATATTGAGCTGGAGATCATTTCTCCGCCCACCGAGACCGCGACCCAGAAGATCATGACCATGATGCAGGCCGGCGAGCAGATCGACCTGGTCGAGGTCGGCGCGGTGAATCAGGACTACATCAACAACGGTTTCATCATCCCGCTGGATAAGTATGTTGCCGAGTGGGACGAATGGGCGACCGTGAGCGAGAACCTGAAGGAACTGAGCAGCTCCCAGGACGATCAGACCTGGCTGATCCCCTACGGCGTGTATGAGCGCGCTCTGTTCTACCGCAAGGATTGGTTCGAAGAGGCCGGCCTCGAAGTGCCCACCACCTGGGACGAGCTGTATGAGACCGCCAAGCAGCTGACCGATCCCAGCCAGAACCGCTATGGCTATTCCTTCCGCGGCGGCTCGGGCACCGGCGGATTTGCCGAAATGACCATCCTGTCCTTCATTGATCCCTCTTTGGTGAGCATCGGCTGCATGCCCATGACCACCGACGGCAAGACCATGTTCGAGCAGGAAGGCGCCCTGGAGGCCGTTGAGTTCTACAAGAAGCTCTACACCGACTGCGCGCCCGCCGATTCCATCGGCTGGGGCTACAACGAGATGGTTGAGGCCTTCTATTCCGGTGTGACCGCCATGCTGATTCAGGACGCCGAGGTGATCGCGACCTGCGAACAGTACATGGAAGAGGGCACCTGGGCCACCGCGCCCCTGCCTGTCGGCCCCCACGACACCGTGGCCTTCCCGGGCGGATTCGCCGGCTGGTCCATTGGCTCCAATTCGGTGAACCCGGATCTGGCCTGGGAGCTCTTGAAGACCCTGTCCAGCGAGGAGAACAACACCTACTTCTGCAAGCAGAACGGCAATATCCCGATCCACACCACCGCGCAGGAAGATCCCTATTTCGCCGAAGGTCCGTACAGCTGCTACATCACCATGCATCAGCAGCCCGAGAAGTACATCGCCTTCATCGACTTCGGCAGCAACAACTTTGCGCCCTATGAGGATCAGGAAAAGGCCAAGGTGTACGGCGACACCCTGCGTGACACCGGTATGCAGGAAGTGCTGATGGGCACCAAGGACGCCCAGACCTGGCTGGATGAGTGCGCGGCCGCCTATAGCCATATGGTAGGCGCCGACTGGATTAAGTAATCCGGCTGTCCGTTCATTGTTCTTTAACAGGCCTGTGCGGGCCAACGCAGTAGCACTGCCGCCTGCACAGGCCCTACTTTACACCGGAGGCTGATACAATGCAGAACCAGTTAAAAGATTTTAAAAAGTCATTCGGCGGGGCAGGAAGAGCGTCCGGTAAATCCAATTATCCGCTCATCGCGCTGTTTCTCCTGCCCAGCGTGTTGCTGGTAGGCGTATTTGTCTACTACCCCGCGATTCGGGGTATCTTCATGGCGTTTCAGGATGTAAAATCCTACAACATGTTCTCCACCGAATGGTGTGGACTGGACAACTTCAGGACGCTGTTTAAAACCGCGGGTTATGTGACCCAGTGGAAAAATACCTTTATCTGGATGATCGGCTGCGTGGGCGGCGAGTTGATTTTGGGCTTTGGCCTGGCGCTGCTGCTGCAAAAATCCTTTAAGGGCAAGGGACTCTACGAGGGCATTGTGTATATGCCCTGGGCGCTTTCCGGTTTTATGGTCGGTATCATGTGGAAGTGGATTTTCAACGGATCGGGCGGCGTGCTCAATGACCTGCTGATGCGCCTGGGCATCATTTCCGCGCCCGTGAACTGGTTGACCACCCCGGGCCTCAACCTGAACGCCATTATCGTGGCCAAGGTCTGGACCGGTTTGGCTTTCTTCGCGATTATCTCCTCGGCGGCCTTGAAGACCGTGCCCAGGGAGTTGTATGAATCCGCGGAGCTGGACGGCGCCAACGCCTTCCAAAAATTCCGCAATATTACTTTACCCGGAATCAAGACCATCATGTTGATGACCATTTTGCTGAGGGCCATTCAAACCTTCGGCTCTCCGGACCTGATTTACTCCATGACCCAGGGCGGCCCGGCCAACAGCAGCCAAATCGTGACCAGCTTCATTTACCTGAACGTCATGAAGGGCGGCGACTACGGCATGATTTCCGCGGCCAGCCTGATTATGTGGGTGTTTATCATGGTTTGCTCGGCGATCTATATTAAAGCGACGAATGCGTTAAAGGCGGGTGATTAATTTTGAATACGGCGGCGAAGCCCATTTCGGCTGTTTATAAAAAGAAAGTCACCCCCAAAAAGGTGGTTGGCAAGACCCTGTGGGTGCTGGTGCTGGCGGCGTTTTTAGTCTTTTCCCTGTTTCCCTTCGTGTGGATGTTCATCACCTCCATCAAGGACAGCAAGGAGATCTTTACCTTCCCGGTTCAGTATTGGCCCAGTGAGGTCTATTGGGGCAATTATATCGAGGTTATTACCGAAGGCAACTTCTTTACCTACTTTATCAACAGCGCGGTGATGTCCATCTCGGTGGCTGTGCTGGTGGCGATTATCGTGGCCATGGCCTCCTATGTGCTCTCGCGCATGCACTTTAAGTTTAAGCCCGCGGTGTTCGCCTTCTTTATGATGACCCAGATGCTGCCCGCCGCTTCGGGCGTGGCGCCGGTCTATCAGTTGATGAGCAGGTTGGGCATGATCGACAACATGCTGACCGTAATCATCATCCTGACCGCCAGCAACATCTCGTTTAACGTGATTCTGCTTCTGGGCTTCTATAGCTCGGTGCCCAAGGAGGTTGAAGAGGCCGCCTATGTGGACGGCGCCAGCGAGACCACGACCTTCATCAAGATCGTGCTGCCCCTGGTGATTCCGGGCGTGATGACGGTTATGATCATGACCTTCCTGGCCGCGTGGAACGACGTGGTGACCTCGGTGCTGTATATCAACAGCAGGGACAAGATGACCCTGCCCGTGGCGATTTATTCCATGATCGGCAAGTACAACATCGCCTGGGGTTCGCTGTCGGCTTCCACCTTGATGGCCATGCTGCCCGCAGTGGTGCTGTTCGCGTTCCTGAAGAACTTCTTTGTGGAGAATCTGGCCGCCGGCGCGGTTAAAGGATGAGTGAATCATAAATGGGTAAGACCGGGTTTATTTTCAATATTCAGCGCGGCTCGGTTTACGACGGTCCCGGCTTTCGCACCGTGGTGTTCTTTAAGGGATGCCATTTGAGGTGCCGCTGGTGCCACAATCCTGAATCCTGGAACATGAAGCCCGAACTGGAGCTAAACGCGGAAAAATGTATCGGATGCGGCGACTGCTTCCGAAATTGCCCCCAAAAGGCCCACGGCATGGACGAAACGGGCGCGCATATCATCGACCGGTCGCTTTGCACCGGCTGTGGGATCTGCGCCCAGGGCTGCTGTACCCGGGCGATCACCATGGTGGGTGAGGCGGTTACGGCCGAATATGTGGAAAGGGCGATCCTGGCCGACAAGGCCTATGGCACCCTTTCCGGGGGCGGGGTTACCTTTTCAGGCGGGGAATGTATGCTCCAAATTGACTTCCTGAGCGAGCTTTTGCACTTTTCCAAACTAAATGGACTGCATACCGCGGTGGATACCTGCGGGGACTTGCCATGGAGCGCTTTTGAGCGTATACTTGGGGATACCGATTTGTTCCTTTACGACATCAAGGCCGCGGATCAAGAGGTTCATCGCGCGCTCACCGGGGTGAGCAACGAGCGGTTGCTTCAAAACCTGAAAAAGCTTCATGAGCTGGGCAAAAAGGTCATAATCCGCGTGCCTTATATTCCGGGTGGGAACGACGGCGAGGTGGACGGCATTGGACGCATTCTCTCGCAGTACCCGGATTACCCGGTGGAGCTGTTGGGCTATCACCGGATGGGCGAGGGCAAATACCGGTCGCTCTCTTTATCGGGGGTTGAGTTCACGCCTCCGGATGAGGACGAGCTCAGGAGGGTTTTGAACAAACTGGTTTCCTATGGTCTAAACGCAACCTGCACAAGTGTAAAAGAAGGGAAATAAGGGCTATGAATACTGAGATGGTTAAGCTCTCGGAATTGACCCGCAAACGGATTCAGAACCTGCATGACACCAAGATCCGGATCAACAGCGACAAGATCAAACACTTGGGCAATCTGGATATTGACGACCACGGTTTTATCCATTTTCCGGATTTTAAATTCGACCCCAAGGTGGAGGATGAATCCGGTATTCTCTACGGCATGGTGCCCATCGGCAAGACCTTCAGGCGGCTGCTGAACGAAATGCCCCGCTATATCCATCCGGACAGCGCTTTGGCCACCTGCTGGGTGGGTCCCTTCCCGGCCAAGCTGGGCTATGGCCCCAAGGATCAGCCCACCCACCTTCAGGGCGTGATCGACGAATACCACATTCTGCAATCGGGCAATCAGGGCATGAACCACCTTTGCCCGGATATGCGCATCGGCCTGGAGCTGGGCTGGGGCGGAATCCTCAAAAAAATCCGCCATTACCGCGAGGAGCTCAAGCCCGCGGATACCAGCTTCTTCGACGGCGAAGAGGAGTTTGTGCTGGGCATCCAGGAATGGGTGGCCGACTATGTGCGCTACGCCCGGGAGATGGCCGAAAAGGAGACCGACGAAATCCGCAGGGCCAATCTCCTGGAAATCGCGGATATGAACGAATGGCTGGTGGAAAACCCGCCGCGCACCCTGCGCGAGGCCTGCCAATTCCTGGCCCACTTCCAGTGCGTGGACCGCACCTATGTGGCCGGCGGCGCCATGGGCCCGCTGGATGAATATCTGCGTCCCTACTACGAGCGGGATACCGAAAAGGGCATCCTGACCGATGAACAGGCGGTTTGGTACATCGCCAGCCTGTTCTTCAACGACACCCACTACGCCCAGATTGGCGGCCTGATTCCCGACGGCAGCCGGGATGTGACCAGCCGGATGTCCTTTATCATCCTGGACGCCATGCATGTGCTGCATATCCCCGCGAACGTGGCCCTGTCGGTGAACGACAAGATGAACGAAGAGCTCTTTGAGCGCGCCCTTCAGTACACCCTGGAGGACGGCTCGGGCGTCTGCTATTCCCTGAGCAACGGCAACATGCGCTATACGCAAAACGGCTACACCATCGAGCAGGCGCGCATGCGGGTCAAATCGGGCTGCAACTGGACCGCGATCCCGGGCTACGAATATCCCCTTCAGGACGTGACCCGCTGCAACATGGCCGTGGCCCTGACCCATGCCCTGGATGACCTGAAGGGCGACGAGGAGCTGGATCTGGAAAAGCTCTTCAAGCGCTTCTTCGATCATCTGAAGATCATGCTGGACTGCATCAAGGAAGGCTATGACTGGCATTATGAGCATATTTCCGACAATATGCCCGAAATCGTGCTCAACCTGTTCATGCACGGCCCCATTGAGCGCGGCCTGAACGTGGCCCAGGGCGGGGTGGATATCCGCAGCTGCTGCATCGACGGCATTGCCCTGGCCACGGTGGCCGATTCCTTCGGCGCGCTGGAGGAGCGGGTTATCAACGAAAAGCGGCTCAGCTGGAAAGAGGTTGCTCAGGCCCTGGAGGCCGACTTTGACCCGGACCGCTACGAAAAGACCCGGCTGATGCTGAAAAACATCCGCCGGCTGGGCGACCCGGATTCGCCCTCGCTGAAATGGGCCAAGCGCATCCGCGACGCCTTTGTGGGCTATGCCAGGATTCCCACGCCCAAGCATCACTTAAAGATCATTCCGGGCATGTTCTCCCATGGCGACGTGGTGATGTACGGCAAGGTGACCCCGGCCACCCCCAACGGCCGCCGCGCCGGCACCCCGATTTCCCATTCCAACGAGCCGGACGACGGATTTGCCATTGGGCTGAACACCTTCTCGCCCACCCTGAAGGCCAATACCGTGGCCGAGCTGCAGCCCGGGCTGGGCAATTCCTCGCCGCTGCACCTGGATATCGATATGGCGCTCATCGAGCACAACGGCGGCATCAACGCGCTTAAGGCGCTGATTCGGGTCCATAACGAGATGGGCGGCACCTTGATCAACCTGAATTGCCTGAACAAGGACACCCTTTTGGCCGCCCATGAAAATCCGGACGCCTATCCGGATCTGGTGGTTCGGGTGACCGGTTACTCGGCGTTCTTTGCCTCTCTGTCCAAGGAATACCGCCAGCAGGTGGTGGACAGGTTCTTACAGTAATCCGTTTTTTTTCGCGGCGTTGCGCAGGAATTGGGCGCGGCGCCGCGAATTCTTTCAGGGCATCAAAGCCTTATGGGAACTACGTGAAAAAGAGGAGGATATTTTTCCATGTCCGACGTCAAGATTACCTCGGTGCGCGCCATCGCCACCGCGCCCCAGGGCTCCAACCTGATTATCGTGCGCATTGACACCAATCAGCCCGGGCTGTATGGCTATGGATGTGCCACCTATACCCAGAGATTCACCCCGGTTCTCACGGTTATCAACGACTACATGGGCAAGTTGCTCATCGGCCATGACGCCCTGAACGTGAACGACGCCTGGGAGCACATGATGAACTCCTCCTATTGGCGCAACGGCCCGGTGCTCAACAACGCGATTTCGGGCTGCGATATGGCCCTGTGGGATATTATCGGCAAGGCGGCGAATATGCCGGTTTGGCAGCTTTGGGGCGGCAAGGTGCGCCAGGCCGTGCCGGTCTACCGCCACACCGCCAGCACCGACTATAAGGAGCTGGACGAGCAGATTCAGAATTTCCTGGATCAGGGCTATCAGTATATCCGCATTCAGGCCGGCAATTACGGCGGAAACCATATCTATCTCAATACCCCCGAGGGCAGCCCGGATCCCAAGGATGTGAGCTATTTTGATCCGCTGAAGTACATGCGCGAGGTGCCGGATATGTTCGAGCATGTGCGAAGCGTGTTCGGAAACGACGTGGAGCTTTTGCACGACGTGCACGAGCGGCTCACACCGGTAAACGCCGCGTTCCTGGCCAAGTCCATCGAGCAGTACCGGCCCTTCTTCCTGGAGGACGCCCTGGCCCCGGAGCAGGGCTACGGCTTCAAGCAGCTGAGGGAGGCCTCCACCACCCCGCTGGCCATGGGCGAACTGTTCAACAATCCCATGGAATGGATGCCCCTGGTGGAAAACCGCTGGATTGACTTCATCCGCTGCCACATCTCCCAGATCGGCGGGGTCACCCCGGCCCGCAAGCTGGCCGCCTACTGCGCGCCCTTTGACGTGCGCACCGCTTGGCACGGCCCGGGCGACGTTTCGCCCATCGGGCACATGGCCAATGTGCACCTGGATCTGACCACCGTGAACTTCGGCATCCAGGAATGGTGCGGCATGGAGGAAGATCCGCTGGTTCAGGATATGTTCCCGGGCTGCGCGCGCATCAAGGACGGCTTTGCCTGGGCCAACGACAAGCCCGGCTGGGGCATGGAGGTCGACGAGGAGCTGGCCAGGAAGCACCCGCCGGTGATCCACGAATATGACCTTTGGAAATTCCGCACCCCGGACGGAACCTCGGTAAAGGGATAACATTTCGCCCCCCGCACAGCAGTGTGCGGGGGGCGCTGGACTGAGCCTAATGATTTGAGGGATACATAAAATCTCCGAAGTCCCTTCATATTTGCGCCCCGTACCCACGGCGGCCTTTAGGCCGGAACGCTGCAATGTACCCATTAGCCGCATGTCAGGGAGTCGATCATATTTTCTAAATTTTGAACAAATTGTCCCACAGAATAGCCATCGATCAGCCGATGGTTTACATCAAGGGTGATGTTAATCAGATATCTGCCGTTGTGCTCTGTATATTTTCCCCAAACCAGAATTGGGGCGGTATCATCTTTCAATTTTGGATCCTGATAATCGCGTTCATTGGAACACATGGTGATATCTGCCCATGGGATACAGGAATAAATAATCTGGGGCCGGCCCAATCCCTCCAAGGCATTCACCGGCAGGGGATTGTTAAGACTTTCCTCCCGGGCCCGGGCCGCGAAGTCAAGGAGGCTGCCCTCACATGGAAGGGAAACCATGTGAAAGGTGGTGGAGCCCTTTTTTAAATCGGTGAAACAAGGTATCCGAGCATCAATTTTAAACACCTTATCGTCCTCGATTTCCAGCAGAAATTCATCGATTTTGTTCAACGACTGCGTACACAGGTAGATCAAGGAGTAATAAAACGAAATATGGTGCCGTCGCGTGTATTGCAGCAAGTTCGTAATGTCGATATTGAATGCTACACAGTAATGTGGGGTTGATATCTTGGAATAGTATTCAAAATGTTGTTTTCTTTCCCAACGAGTCAGATCGATTTCTTGTCTCATTTTGAATTCCTCCCTGAATAAAGTGTGGCGAAGCGCCTTGACGTTAAATTGCTGAAAGAATATCATAAAATGCCCGGCTTGTCCATAGCATATTACGGGGAATTACAGGGAGGTTTCAGACCATCTGGCGGAACCGGCCCGGCGTCATGCCGGTGGCCTTGCGGAAATAGCGGATCAGATAATTGGCGTCCGAAAATCCGGCGCGCTGGGCCACCTCCTCCAGGGGCAGGCCCATGAGCAGCAGCTCCTTGGCCTTTTCAATGCGAAAATTCAGCAGATAGGCGATGGGCGGCTGGCCATACACCTGGGCAAAGGCGCGCCGGAAACTGCCTTCGCACATGCCGCAGCTTTGGGCCATTTCCTTAAGGCTCAGGGCCTCGCTGTAGCGCGCCTCGATCATGCGCTTGGCGGGCAAGGTGCGGTTATAGGCCCCCAGGTCCAGGTTTTGGGTCATGCTTTCCAGGAGATAGTCGGCCAGCAGGGTGAGCAGCCGGGCCCGGGCCTGCATCCGGTACCCGGCCCGCATCCGGCCCCAGACCTTGACCAGCTCCTCCAGGCGCGAAAGATACATGGACAGATCCTTGGGGCGCAAAATGTGCATCTTGCTCCGGGCCGCCCATTCGGGCAGGCTGTCGCGCTCCAAAAGGAAGTTCACGGTGTAATGCTCAAAGGGGGCATTGTCCGCGGCCCTGACCCGGTAGGCGGCCTCGGCCGGAATCAGGGCGATTTCCCCGGGCATCAGCCGCACGCGGGTCCGGTCCGGGAACTCATATTCGCCCCCGCCCGTTATGGGGCAGACCAGGCCGTCCATGCCCCGGCCCTGGAGATAGCCCTCCATATCGTGCCGGGGCTCCATGATAAAATGGTGGGCCAGCAAAACCCGCTCGATCCTCACATCAAAATCCATGGGCGCGCCCATGCCACCGCCTCCCCAAACTATTTGTGCATATAGTGCTATTTTAAGCCGGTTTGTGCCTTGTGCGCAAGGGGGATTTCTGCTATATTTTTTCTAACATTGCATGGGAGGTCGATTCCTTTGATTCGCAAACCGGTTATTGCCATTGTGCCCTTGGGCCATTGGATTTATTTTCAGCAGTTTCCCGGACTGTTTGAGGAGCTGAATAAAAAATCCCAGGAGTTCGCCGGGTATTTTGAAGATTCCTCTGAGATCATTATTACCGAATATGTGGACACCGTGGACAAGGCCTTTCGGGTGGTTCAGGACTTAAAGGCCAAGGATGTGGATGGAATTTTTATGCTATTGACCACCTATCTGCCCTCGGCCCTGGCCGCGCCCTTCGCCCGCTATCTGGAAGCGCCGCAGATTCTGGTGGGCATCCAGCCGTTGAACCACCTGGATTACGGAAAGTGCACCACCTTTATGCAGCTGGTCAACGACGACGTGTGCGCCATGCCCGAGATCGCCGGGGTGTACCCGCGCCTGGGCCGGAAGATGCCGCCCTGCCTGGTGGCGGCCGCGGGCCAGAAGGAGCGGATCCAGCAAAAGGTGCGCGCCTATCAGCGGGCCATCGCGGCCAAAGCGGCCTTTAAGTATGCCCAAATCGGCTATCTGGGCCATACCTATGAGGGCATGTACGACATGCACACCGATCCCACGGCCTTTTTCGGAACCTTTGGCGCCCATGTGAAGATGCTGGAGATGTGCGAGCTGGCCAAATGGGCCGAACAGGTCACGCCCGCCATGATCGAGGAAAAGATCCAGCGGATTCAGGAGACCTTTTCCATTCAGGATCCCTCGGTGGATCCGCTCACCGACTATGTGCAAAAGGAAGATTTGGAATGGTCGGCGCGCATGGCCTGCGCCCTGGACAGGCTGGTTCAGGAGAACAACCTGACCGCGCTGGCCTATTACTACAAGGGCGAGGACAATAACCTGTACGAGCGCATGGGCGCGGCCCTGATCATCGGCAACACCTTGCTGACTTCCTCGGGCATTCCGCTGGCCGGCGAGGCGGATTTAAAGACCGCGGCCGCCATGTTGATCATGAACCGCATCGGGGGCGGCGGCTCCTTTGCCGAGCTGCATCCCTTTGACGTGGAGGGCAACTGTGTGCTGGTGGGCCATGACGGGCCCCACAATATCGCCATCAGCCAGGGCAAGCCGGTGCTGCGCAAGCTCAAAAAGTATCACGGCAAATCCGGCAGCGGCATCGGGGTGGAGTTCAGCCTGAAGGCCGGGGAGATCACCATGCTCAGCATAAACGTTCAGCAAAACGGCCGCTTTAAACTCATTGCCGCAGCCGGCATTTCCCAGGCCGGGGCCATTCCCCAGACCGGAAACACCAACACCCGGGTCATTGTTCCGGGCATGGAGATCACCGATTTCCTGGCCAAGTGGTGCGAGGCCGGCCCCACCCATCACCTGGCCCTGGGCGTGGGCAATCATTTGGAGGAGATTCGCTGCTTTGCGCGGCTCATGGATCTGGATTTGGAAATTGTGGGCAATTAAAGGAACAGGGGGAAGGCCGAAATGCTGGAACAGGATTTTTTGACGCCGCCGGATTCCTGCCGGGGCACGGATTTCTGGATGCTCAACGATGAGCTGGAGGAGGGCGAGCTCAGGCGCCAGCTGCGCTCCATGCGCGATCAGGGGGTGGCGTCGGTCATTGCCCGCACCTATATCGGGCTCAGGTCCGACTATCCGGGCAAAGATTGGATGAAAAAAATGCATGTGGTGGTGGACGAGGCCAAGAAGCTGGGCATGACGGTTTTCATGCAGGCCGGTTACATGCCCGAGGCCGTGCTGGGCCTGCCTGAGGAATTCTCTTTGGGCGAGGTGCGCGCCTGTCCCGCGGGTCAGGGCCAGGGCCGGGTGTTGGATTCCTTTAACGGGGTGGACTATTGTTTAACCAGCTCCAGGACCATATTGGATATGCTCAGCCCCGAGGCCTGCGCCTTTTATGTGAAACAGAGCTATGAGGAGATGTGGAAGGAATTTAAGGACGAGTACGGCAAGACCATTGTGTCCATGTGGGTGGACGAGCCCAGCTTTGCCAAGGTGGCGTTGCCCTGGACCAAGGGGCTTCCGGCGGCCTATGAGCGGCTCTGGTCCGAAGCCTTTCCCATGGAGCAGCTGCACCTGTTGTTCGTGGACGGCCCGGGGGATGGGTTCTTTAGGCTGAAATATTGGCGCACCGTGCTGGAACTGATGAAAAACGCCTATTTCAAGACGGTGCGCGACTGGGGACGCGCCAATCACATCCGCTTTAGCGGCCACCTGATGGAAGAAGACACCATGGAGCGCCAAATCCGCGCCACCTGCTTCACCATGCCCATGTACAAATACTTTGATATTCCGGGCATCGACTACCTGACCGCGGAAATGGATTGGGTGCATGGGGAGATCAAGCCCGAAAAGCCCTTCGACGAGCGGTGGAGCCATTACGCCCGCTACAATACCCCGCTGCAGTGCAGCTCCGCCGCCCATCAGGCCGGGCAAAAGGTGATCCTGGCCGAGATGTACGGGGTGAGCACCGAAAACCTGAACCTCAGGGATCAAAAGCAGATGTTCGATCATTTCGCCTCGCTGGGCATCAACCACCGCAGCGTACACGGCATCTTTTATTCGCTGCGCGGCCGGGGCAAGCGCGCCTATCCGCCCCATGTGAGCGATTATCAGCCCTATTGGCCCAAATACCATCTGCTCACCGACGCCCTGGCCCGGGAGAGCGCCTTTTTGCGGGCCGGAGAGCCGGCGCGCGACGTGCTGCTCCTGCATCCCATGGAGACCGCCTTCAGCCTGTATCGGGCCAGGAATGAGCGGGGCGTTCAGCACAACCCGGAGCTGGGACGTGCCGACGCGGCCTTTAACCAGACCATCCTGGCCCTGATGGGCATGGGGGCCAACTTTGAGCTGGGCGACGAGGACACCATCGCCGAAATGGGCGCGGTGGACGCGGACGGCGCGTTTGTGGTGGGCAAGATGCGCTATCGAACCGTGATTTTGCCGGATATGCGCTTTATCCGCCGCAGCACCTTGGCCTTGCTTCAAACCTTCATGAGCCGGGGCGGCCGGGTGGTGATTTACGGAAAGCGCCCGGAATTTTTGGACGACGGAAGCGCGCTAAACGAAGGGGCGCTGGAGGGCGCGCAAAGGGCGGACTCCACCCGCGAACTGGAGGAATATCTGAAAAAAGCGCCCCAAACCTATCGCTTTGAGGCCAGAAACGGCGAGGCCTGGGTGCAGATCTACGCGCAGCGGAAGGGCGATGAGCGCCTGTTCTTCCTGACCAACGCCAATTGCCGGGAGCGGGCAGCGGGCAGCCTGGTGGTGCCCGGGCAAATGGAGTGCCATTGCTTTGAGGCGCTGGATGGATCCGTTTCGCCCTATCCGGTCCGGTCAGAGGACGGTTTTACCCGGGTAGAGGTGGAATTGGAGGCCGGGGGCAGCCTGATGCTTCGCCTTCGCCCGGGCCAGGGGCAAACCGCCGTTCCATCCGGGCCGGAGGTGGTGCTGCCCCTCAAACCCAAATGGCGCATCCGCCGGGAGGACCCCAACGCGCTGGTGCTGGAGATGTTCCGCTTTGCCAGGGACGGCCAGGCGATGAGCGGTCAGGCCTATCCCATACTGGCCATACAGGATGAGCTGCTGAGTCAGGGATTTACCGGCGAATTGACCCTTGAAACCGGGTTTGAGAACGAAATTCCCCTGGAAAACCTGCGCCTGGCCCTGGAATATCCAAAGCAGCAGCGCCTGGAGCTGGACGGCGTTCCCCTTTTGAATGACCCCACGGGCTGCTACCGCTGTTTTGCCTTTGAGACGGTTGCGCTGCCCCGCCTGGAGCCGGGCCGCCATACGTTGACCATTCGGCGGCATTTTGAGCCCATGCGCAAGCCCACCTCCACCGTGACCTCGCTGTTTGAGAATTTGGGCGGGGTGGATTTGGAGCCCATGCTGATTCTGGGGGATTTCGCGGTGCGCTCGGCCATCGAGCCCGGGGTGCGCGGCTGCGTGCGGATGAGCGAGGATTTTGTGCTCACCCGGGAAACGGAATGGGCCGGGGAAGAGCTGGTCTCCCAAGGCTATCCCTTCTATTGCGGAGTCATGGAGATGACGTGCGAAATTCAGCTGCCCGATGGGGCAAAAGAGGCGCGCCTGACCCTGGACGGGCTGCTGGCCGCCGAGGCCGAGGTGCGGCTGAACGGCGAATCCTGCGGGGAAATGACCTGGGCGCCCTACAGCGTACCCCTTAAAAATTTGCGCCCGGGCAAGAACGACCTGACCCTTCGGCTGCACGGAACCTTGCGCAACCTGCTGGGCCCCTGGCACCGGCCGGTGGGGGAAATCGGGGCTTGCTGGGCCGGATATGACGCGCCCAATCAGCCCTGGCAGGGATGCTTTGCCCATGAGGACGGCCGCACCTATCCCGATTGGGCCCAGCGGCGCAGGCCCGACAAGCCGGGCTGGACCGAGTCCTATCTGCTGTTGCCCCTGGGGTTGGCAGGCGCGGCGCTGCGGTGGAAAATCTGATCAACAAGAAAAAGGGTCCGGGCGCAATTCCCGGACCCAGCGTGTCGAAAAAGTCGACACGCTGTCAGGAAAATGAATACTTCATTTTCCTGAGTTGCATCATTTTCTTGCTGCCTTCGGCAGCGGCCAGAAAATGATAAAGGAAGCGGCCACCTGGGCCGCTCCTCGCGGCGTACACGCCGCCGCTGCGGATTGAATATGAAGGGGCCCCAGCCCCTTCATGCATCCCCAAGGAAATAATTAAGGTTTTTTGACAGCCTGAGGGTCCGGGCGCAATTCCCGGACCCTGATTTTTCTATGGAACGGCGTTCATCCGCATATATTCCGCATAGGGCAAGGCGGCCGAGGTGGCGTATACGCATCCGCTGTAGCGGGACATATCCCGATTGATGAATTCAAAGGGCGCGCCCAATTCCCGATGGCGCCAGGTGTGCCGGATAAACTCCTCCATCAGCGCCTGGGCCAGATCCGGAGCCTGGGGCTTTAAAGCCGCGTAGTACCATCCGGTGGGGGTGGACCAATAGTCCTCGTTTTGATAGCCGCCGCCCGGGCCCTTGCTCTGCCAATAGGGCGGATCGCAGCTGAGCGGCAGTTGGCGCACATAGCCGTGTTCCACCGCGGTGCGGCGGATATAGGCGGTTTCCAGCGCCTTGCGGGTGCGTTCCAGCGCCTGGGTTCGCCCGTCCAACACCCCGATGGAAACCGCGTAGGCCGTGCTCCATACGTCCCACTGGCGGCAGATTCGGCTGGCCGAATAGAACCACCCGCTTTCCGGGTCATATAAATTGGATAGAATGGATTCGTCGATGCGTTGGGCCCGGGCCGTTCCGTCCCCCATCAGCCCCATTTCCTGCAAAGCCAGGGCGGCCTGCCGCCTGAGCAGCGAGGGCATCAGCATCAGGCCCGACTTATGGATGGAATCACAGAAGCCCCAATCCACCACATACCGGCGGTCGTCCCCGGTGCAAAGGCCGGTTTTGGGATCAATGCAGTAGCCTTCCCAGGCGCGCGTCAGCCGCTCGCCCAGCGCCATGCCCGCATAGTCCCGCCGTAAAACCGCCCTGTCGCCGGTTTGGCGCACATATTGGGCAGCCATCAGGATAAACCAATAGTTGTCGTCCAGCGGGGGATAGAAGCCAAAGGCGCCCTGTCCCTGGTCGTCCCCGTCCGAATAAGTGCCCGGAAAGAACACCGGGCGCCCGTTGTAGTTGATATGGTCGGCCACCGCAAAGGGCGGAACCCGCAGGGCATGCTGAAGCGCCCGGGGCTCAGGCCCGTTTTGGCCGCACAGGGCGATGTATTCGATATAGTGCAGCAGGTCGTCGTCGGCCATGAGTCCGCTCAGCGAACTCATGGCGCAGTCGCGCACCCAAAAGCTGGGGTATTTGTCATCCCCGGCGGGCAGAAACACCGGAAGCCGCCGCTCTGCGCCATAATAGCGGCAGTCCTTTTCAAAGCGGCAGGCGGCCAGGGTGCTTTGGGCGATTTCAAGAAGATGTGAAGCGCATTCCATGGATTGATCCCTCCGCCAGGCGTGTTTGGTGTTGACTCCATTATAACCCCTGGGCGCGCCCGGTGGAAGGGGGATTCGCGCTATTCGGCGCTTAGCAGCATTTCATAGGTAAACCGCGTCATGGATTTTTTCAGCAGGATCCAGGCCAGCAGCGCGCAAAGCGCGCCCAGTCCCAGCAGGATCCAGGCGTTTAACAGCATCGCGCCGGTAAACTGCCCGGCCATCAACAGCACGACCGGAATGATGAGAAACACCGCGCTCTGCTGGGATTCCTCCACGCTCTGCGCCTTGGCCGAACCCCGGACGATCAAGGTCACCGCGATCAGCGAGATGGCCGGAGAAACCAAAAGCAGAATCACCAGCCAGTTGACATCCGGGCGCAGAAGGCGCCCCATGAGCAGGAAGGTTTCCAATTCCAGCACCAAAACCATGGCGCAGAAGGAAATCAGCGAGACCATCATGCTCAGCAAAAAGGAGGCCATGACCTTGGCGCGAAAGATTTGCTTTACCGACAGGGGACAGTACAAAAGCGTCTCCAGGGTGTGCTTTTCCTTTTCGCCCACAAAGGCGCTGGCCGCCATGATGGAGGCCGTCATGATGGGGATAATCAAAAAGAACGACGGAAGGATATAGTTAAAGATCAGCCCCACCGCCGAAAGCTCCAAACTGGCGGTCTGTGCCGCCGGGGGCAAGAGGGCCAGGAGCTTTTGAAAGTCCGGGTCGTCCGGTGTGAAATGGATGGCCAACACAAAGATGGACGGCATGATGATGGTGAGCGCCAGCGGAACCACCAGCAGGGCGGTGAGCAGCCGCTTGTTGGATGTGACCCCGCGAAAATCTTTTTGGATAATGGCCAGCATTGCGGTTTTCATGGGTTGGTCTCCTTTCCCCTGGCGGTGAGCGCAAAGTAAATGTCCTCCAGGCTGGGATATTGGGCCGAAACGGCGTAAATCTGCCCGCCGCCTTCCACGATGCGGCGGACCAGGGCGGGAATTTCTTCTTCGGATTGGATGCCCATTTCGTATTGGTCTGCGTGGCCCTTTCGCAGCGGAAGCCCGATGGGCAAGCGGGCGGCCCGGATCTGGAGCGTCAGGCCGGAAAAGGCCCGCTTCCGCAGCTGCTCCAGGGTTCCGGCGGCCAGCAGCCGCCCCTCCTCGATCAGGCCGTACCGGGTGCAGATCTCCTGGGCGTATCTGAGCTGATGGGTGCAGAGGAAAACGGTGATCCCCTCATTTTGGGCCAATTCCCGAATCATCCGGTTGACCCTTTGGGCGCTTTCTGGGTCCAGGCCCGAGGTGGGCTCATCCAGAAAGAGCACCTGGGGCCGGTGAATCAGCGCCCGGGCCAGGGACAGCCTTTGGCGCATGCCGGTGGAATAGGCGGCCAGCTTTCGATCCCGGGCCTCCATAAGATCCAGCCGGCCCAGCAGGGACTCCGCCTGCGCCTTCGCCTGATCCTTGGGCATGCCAAAGACCGAGGCATAAAAAATCAGGTTTTGCATGCCGGTCATGTGGTCGTACATCTGGGCATGCTCGGTGACCACCCCGGACAGGGCGTGAATTTTTTCGGGTTGTTTGGCCGGATCCAAACCCAGCACCCGGATTTTTCCCTGGGAAGGGGCGAGCATTCCGTTTAACAGCTTGACCGTTGTGGTTTTTCCGGCCCCGTTGGGCCCCAAAAAACCGAACACTTCGCCCTGCTCCAAAGAGAGGGAAATCTGCCGGAGCGCCTGTTTCCCGCCGGGATAGGTCTTGGAAAGGTCCTGTAAAACCACGGTGTCCATTTATGTGTCCTCCTCGTTGTGCCGTAAACGTGCCACCATGCCCTGAAAGCGCGGGTCTTCCCGCAAGGCCGAAAAGGCCGGATTTTCTGAAAGCGCCTGGGTCATGCTGCGGCGGATGACGGATTCCTCCCTGGGCGGATGATCGCCCAGGGGCAGGGCCCGCTCAATCCATCCCTCCAGCAGGGTAAAAAAGCCGTCCCCATGCAGCCGAAGCGGATAGATATCGCCGGTGGCCAGGCGGGTGTACCGCTCCAGAATCTCCAGGGCCCTCTCCGGTTCTCCCCGGGCGGCCCATGCCTGCGCCAAATCGATATAGCAGGTCAGCAGGATGCCGGGATGCAGGGTTTCCAGGTGAAAGGCGTCCGACAGGGCCTGCAGGCGCGCGCGGGCCCCGTCAAACCCGGCGGGGTCGTCCTGGGTCAGGCCGATATAGGAAGACAAAAGGCCGCAAAGGGAGAGCATTTCCCGGTAAATGCCCACCTGCAAAATCCGCTTGGCCTCCGAAGTGTTGCCCATCCTTTTATGGGCCGAGGACAGCAGCGTCTCGGCGGGGCCGATCCCCATCCGGTCTTCATCCAACAGGTCGAACACCTCCGCCGGGCGGTTGAGGGCCAACAGGCAGTAGGCCGCCATCTGCTGGGCCTCTTTGGCCAGGCTGGGGTCGCCGGTGCCCTCTTTTACCCGGAGGAAGAGCGCCTGCGCCTCCTCAAGCACCTGTTCGGACGCCGGGACGGTTCCGGCCATCGTGCAATGGTTGACCAGCAAAGCGCCAACCTGAAACAGCAGCGGATAGCAGGAATAGTATTTCCTGGCCGTTTCCCGGCAATGCTTGAGCGGGACATCAAAGGGAAGGGTGGAGAATTCCCCGGCGGTTCGCTCATACCACTGGCGGATCTCCGCCTTTTCCATCTGCGGCTCATAGCCCATGAGCGCATCGATGCTGATGTCGAAAAAAGAGGCCAGTTTGGGCAGCATGAAGATATCCGGATAGCTGGCCCCGGTCTCCCACTTGGAAACCGCGGCTTTGGAAACGCCCAAATGTTCCGCCAATTGATCCTGGGTCATTCCGCGCCGGCGGCGGTTTTCCGTCAGCACCCGGCCCAGGTTGATTTCCTTCATGGCCATCGCCTC
Source organism: Candidatus Faecaligallichristensenella faecipullorum (assembly GCA_018716505.1). Lineage (GTDB taxonomy): Bacteria > Bacillota > Clostridia > Christensenellales > Aristaeellaceae > Faecaligallichristensenella > Faecaligallichristensenella faecipullorum. The sequence goes on from DVJW01000139.1 coordinate 23,287, forward strand.
GCTTTCCTCCTATGATTGTATGGCGTTTTGGGGCAAAATACAATGGAGCCGCGCTCAACTCCCGTTGAAAAAATCAACGGACAGGAAACTTGAGCGGTTGAAATCCGAGATGGACACAAGAAAACCCGCGGGCCTCGGTTTTTTATCGAAGCACGCGGGTTGCGATAGATGTTTCGTTATTCCCCAATGATCCAAATTTCCTCCTGCGGACGGCCCAGGATGCGGCCGCGCTGGGGTCCGACGCAGACCACATCCTCGCGGCAGACGCGCCCCCTGGAGGTCAGAATGGCCGGTTCAAGGGTAAAGGTCATGTTTTCCAACAGGGTGGTATTTTGCCCGTCGTTGGCGGAGTGCATACCGGCGCCAATGCCGCCGTTGTGGGCAAATATGCCGATTTCGTGACCATAGCTCCGGATTTGTTCCGAATAGCCGCATTCCGCCATGGTGTCAATGCCGATCTGCCCCAGGGCATTGGAATCGGCGCCCACCTTCATGGCTTCCGCCACCCGGGTGTTGATGAGCTTCAGGGTTTCGAAGGCGTGCTGAACCTCCTCGGGCACGCCGGATTCCCCGCCGGCGGCATAAAAGGTGCGCTGATTATCCGAGGCAAATCCCCTTGTGCGCACCCCGAAGTCGACATTCACCACATCGCCGGGTTGGATATACACATCCGAAGGCGGCATCTTGCAGTTATAGCTGGAGCGCGGGCCGACGGAAACGTAGGGATTGTAGCGGCTGTCCCACGAAAATCCCAGTCCCGCCTCCAGGACCAGGCGCTGGAAGAGAAGCTGAACTTCTTTTCCGGACATGCCGGTTTTGAGCTGCGGACGCGCCCGGTCGTATATATCCATGGCACAATTCACGGCATGTTCAATGGCCGCGACCTCTTCCGCGCATTTGTGCGCACGAACCTCGCGCATGATGTCATACGACGAGACGATGGAGCCCGTAAACCCAATCCGCTTCATGATATCGGAGAGGAGCAGGTAATCCGAATGGGAAAGACCGTCCGAGGTGGCGTCCAGCGGCGAGGTGTTGAGGGCGATCGTTCCGTTTGCCGGCGTGCATCCGGCCAGGATATCCTGAAGTTTGCGCTCAAATTCGGCGCGCCCCCGGTATATCGCCACCTCAGTGTAGACGCCCGCGGCCTCCAATTCCTCCGCTTCCACCGGGGCGCAGAGGATGATGCGCTTGCCCCCGGCCGTGAGCACCAGGGCAGTGCGCGTGAATACCAGGCAGGGCGTAAGAAAGATGAGCGACGGTTCGCCCAAGAGATGGGTTTCCCGCCCCGTGGAGATCCAAACGTCAATGTTTGACTTCCGCATTGCGCCGCAGGCGCGGATAAGCCGTTTTTCAAGGATGATTTTGTAATCGTCAGCCTGATGGGTCATGCTGTTTTCCCTCTGCTTTCAGAGTTTTTGCGCGAGCCAACGAACGGGATGATTCCAAAGGTTGCTTTTGTATACTAAAAGCTAACGATATTATAATGCGCGCGCAACAATGCGTCAATATGAAGAATGGCGATAGGGAATTGGGATTTTCTTGCCGGTCTCCGAAATCAAAAAATGCGCCGCCGTCTCCGCGCGGGGCGATTTCGTAAGAAACCTTTGGATTTCAGGAGAATAAAAGAAATCCACCGGCTTTATATCAAAACCGGTGGATGATCTGGTACCTCCAAGGGGACTCGAACCCCTGTTTTCGCCGTGAGAGGGCGACGTCTTGACCGCTTGACCATGGAGGCTTATATGGCAGCGGAACTAGGATTCGAACCTAGACAATACGAGTCAGAGTCGTAGGTGCTGCCGTTACACCATTCCGCTACACAGCGTCGTTTGTGGGCTTGCCTTTCGGCGCCGCTCAACCGACGAATGATATTATATCGAAAAGCACAGAACTTGTCAAGGCTTTTTTCAAAAAAAGGGAAACTTTTTTGAACGCGCCTGCAGGGTGGCTTGTGAAACCCGATTGGCGTCCATTTATTTTTTAAAATATGAGAAAATCGCGCCAAATCCCTTGAAAAATTGCTGGGACGGCGGTAATATTATCATATAGCGCCCATGCTGCGTATGAAAGAGAGGGATTTTGTTTATGAGAGCTGTAAACATTAAGCTGAGTTTGGCAGAGAATGTTAAGACCTTCGTGAACATCGTGAACCGTCATCCTTATGACATTGATCTGCGCGCTGGCCGGCATGTGGTGGATGCCAAGTCCATTTTGGGCATCTTCAGCCTGGATCTGTCCAAGCCGATTACCTTGGAAGTATATGATGATAACTGCGACGACCTGATGGAGGAGATCAAGTCCTTCATCATCGGCTGATTGGCGGATATTTGAGTAAAGCCGGACGTCCTGTTTGGGGGCGTCCGGTTTTTCTTTTTGGAATCATGGAACTATTTTCCACGCGGACCGTCTTAATGGCATAAGCGGCGCTTTAGCTTGGTAGCGCGCCGCAATAAAGGAGGATGGAGCGATGAAAAGAGTACTGAGCGCATTGGTTGCGGCGATTTTGAGCGTGTTTTGGGCATCCGCCGCTTGGGCGGACAGCGCGTCAACCCCCATTTCCGACGATTCCGCGGCGCGCAGGGACAATATCGCCCTGGCCGCGGCCTCCATAAACGGATTGGTGCTGGAGGACGGGGATAGTTTTTCCTTTAACGATATTGTGGGGGGCCGAACCCGGGAAAACGGCTTTAAGACCGCGCTCAACGGCCGGGGCGTTCGGGTTGTGGGCGGCGGAGTGGCTCAGGTGGCCACCACCTTGTACCTGGCGGTGCGCGATATGGAGGGCGTGGAAATTGACGAGCGCCATACCTACGGCGGCCGCTTCAGCGGCGGATATGTGGATTCGGGGAATTTGTCGGTGGCGGTGGACGACGGGGAGGGACTGGATTTCCGCTTTACCAACCAAACCGGCGGGCGCATGACCCTGTATGTAAGCGTTTCGGATGAAAACGTGGCCTGCTGGGTGGAGGAGAGCCGGAGCATGCTGTCCAGCGCCTATACCTATGTCTTTGACGGTTCCGACGCCATGCTCAACAATTTGAGCCTGTGCGCCCAAAGCATCAACGCCACGGTGATTCCGGCCGGGGGGACCCTGTCCTTTAACGAGCTGGTGGGCGCGCGCACCGAGGATCGCGGCTATGAGGTCGCGCCCAATGGCCGCGGGGTCAACGTGGTGGGCGGCGGGGTGGCTCAGGTGGCCTCCACCTTGTATCTGGCCGCGCTGGAGGCCGGCGGGTTGGAAGTGACCGAGCTGCACACCTATGGCGGCCGATACACCGGCGATTATGTGGACAGCGGCGATCAGGCGGTGCTGGTGGATTACAACTCGGATCTGGATTTTAAAATTCAAAACAACACCGGGGAAGACGTGGTGGTCTATGTGGGCCTGAGCGAGGATGCCGGGCGCGTGAACTGCGAATTCTGGGTGGGTTGAACGACTAGATTCAGCGTGTCGAAAAAGTCGACACGCTGTCAGAAAAATGAATGTTTCATTTTCCTGAGTTGCATCATTTTCCTGTCACCTTCGGTGACGGCCGGAAAATGATAGAGGAAGCGGCCACCTGGGCCGCTCCTCGCGGCGTACATGCCGCCGCTGCGGATTGAATATGAAGGGGCCGCGGCCCCTTCATGCATCCCCAGAGTACCAAACTGGGTTTTTTGACAGTCCGAGCGATTAGATGATAAAGAGGTTTCTCATATGCGCCGGGCGCGACGGTCCGGCGCATTTTTTATCCCCATTCCGCCGGATCCATTGACAGGAGCCGGAGCCGGGCGTATAATGCCATCAAATTCATGGATGGGCACGGCGCCCAAAGGTTCTAAAAAGCGCAAAGAGGATGTTGAAAATGGAGATTTTACGGGCACAGGCGCAGCGGCCGCCGAAAATCCGCGCGGCCCTGTTTGATTTTGACGGCACCATTTCCACCCTGCGAACCGGCTGGGAAGCGGTAATGCGCGAATTGATGCTCAAATGGCTGAGCGGCGGCCGGACGCCAACGCGGGCGCTATGCCAAGAGGTGGACGGTTACATAGACGAATCCACCGGCATTCAGACCATTCATCAGATGAAATGGCTGGCGGCCAAGGCGCACGCCCTGTGGCCCGAGGCCCCCGAAGATCCCTGGTTTTACAAGGCGGAGTATAACCAAAGCCTGATGGAAAATGTGGCCAGGCGGCGGGACGGCGTCGCTTCGGGGCAATTGAACCGGGAGGATTTTCTGATCTCCGGGGCCGAGGCATTTCTGCGGGCGCTCAAGGAAAGGGGCGTGCGCCTGATGGTGGCCAGCGGCACCGACCATCCGGACGTGTTGCGGGAGGTGGAGGCGCTGGGCCTGAAGGATTACTTTGACGGGGTGTACGGCGCGCCGGTGGGGGAAGAGAGCTGCTCCAAGGAAAGGGTGATCCGGCAGCTTTTGCGGGAAGAGAACCTGCCCGGAAGCCAGTTGGCCGTGGTGGGGGACGGCAAGGTGGAAATCGCCCTGGGCCGGGAGGCCGGGGCGCGCACCCTGGGCATGGCCACCGACGAAAAGGCCCGGCGCGGGGTGAGTCCCGTCAAGCGTGAACGGCTGATTCGCGCGGGCGCCGAGGCGCTCGCGGGCGATTTTACCGAACTGGAAGCCCTGCTGGATTTTTTGGGCCTGTAATCCATGCGCCGAACATAAAGGAGGAAAAACATCATGGGCATTTCGAAGCCAAATCCTCAACTGGATTTTTCCGGCATTCAGACCTATTCCGCCGCGGGACGCACCAATCTGGTGCGCATCGATACCCTGAAAATCCCGGGCGTTACGCCTTTTGAAGACTATCCGGCCCCGGAGCTGGACGAGCTGGCCGGCCGCATTGCCCTGGCCCGGCAAAACGGCCGCCCGGTGATTTTATCCATGGGCGCCCATGTCATCAAGTGCGGCCTGTCCAGATACCTGATTCAGATGATCCGGCGCGGGATCATCACCCATCTCTCCGGCAACGGCGCGTGCAGCATTCACGACTTTGAGCTGGCCTATTTGGGGGGCACCTCGGAGTATGTGCCCACCGCCATAGAGGACGGCTCCTTCGGCATGTGGGAGGAGACCGGCCGGTGGATGAACGAGGCCATTTCCCGGGGCGCGGAGGAGGGCTTTGGCTATGGCGAGGCCCTGGCCCGGTATATCCATCAAAACCCGGATAAATTTCCATATCGGGAGGACTGCGTGCTCTATCAGGCCTATTTGCACGATGTGCCCGCCACCTATCACATAGCCCTGGGCACGGACATCATTCATCAGCATCCCATCGCGGACTTTTCCGCCATTGGCCGGGCCAGCGGGGTGGATTTCCATACCTATTGCGATTCGGTTTCGCGCCTGGACGGCGGGGTGTTTATGAACTTTGGCTCCGGGGTCATCGGGCCGGAGGTGTTCCTGAAGGCCCTGTCCATCGCCCGGAATCTGAAATATCCCACCTTCAATATTACCACCGCCAATTTCGACCTGATCGACCTGGGCGATTACCGCAAAAATATCGGTTATGACGACCCGAACTATTATTACCGGCCCAGGAAAAACATCGTCAACCGGCCGGTGAGCCGCGGAGGCAAGGGCTGGCATTTCTGCGGGGATCATCAGACGACCTTGCCCAGCCTGTATGAGCGGCTGCTCAAGAGGGGGTTGTGAGCGTGCAAACCGATTTCATCCGGGGAAAGGCCGGGCTGACCGGCATTTTGGAGGGCATATCCCGGGCCCGGATCGGCCTGATCGGGGATCTGTGCCTGGATATGTACATGGATGTGGATATGCGCCTGAGCGAACTGTCCCGCGAGGTGCCCAATTATACGCTGCCCGTGGTGGGCGAGCGGGTGTCCCCGGGCGGCGCGGGCAATGTGGCGGCCAATCTGGCGGCGCTGAAGCCCAAGGCGCTCAGGGTGCTGGGGGTGCTGGGCCGGGATTGGCGCGGAGGGCTGCTGAAAGAGGCGCTGAAGGCGCGGGGCGTGCCCGCGGATGAGCTGATTGTAAGCCCAAGGGCCACCACCAACGCCTACATAAAGCCCGTCCGCCGGGGCTATTCGGATCTGCTCTACGAGAGTCCCCGCCTGGACTATGAAAACCGCGAAGCGCTTTCCGACGGGGATGAGGCGGCGCTCATGGAGGCGCTGGAGCGGGCGGCTCGGGAGGTGGACGTGCTGTGCGTGTGCGACCAGCTGAAAAACGGCTGCGTCACCGGGCGCGTCCGCCGGCGGGTGTGCGAGCTGGCCCGGGATGGGCTGCGCGTCATCGTGGACAGCCGCGACCGCATTGGGGAATATCGGGATGTGATCGTAAAGCCCAATGAGATGGAGGCCATGCGCGCCCTGAATCTGAACGGGGCGGTCACGCCGGAGCGCATGGCCCAGGCGGCCCTGGCGCTCAGTGAGCGCAGCGGACGGCCCGCCCTCATTACCCTGGGGGAAAACGGCTGTTTGGCGGCGGAAGACGGCCGGGTGACCCATATCCCGGCGCGGCGGGTATCCGGGCCCACCGATATCTGCGGGGCGGGCGACAGCTTTCTCGCGGCGCTGGCCTGCGCCCTGGGCGGCGGGGCGGATATACGGGCGGCCGCGGCCCTGGGCAATCTGGGGGCCTCGGTCACCATCGCCAAGCTGGGCGAGACCGGCACCGCCTCCCGGGCGGAGCTGATGCGCGCCTTTGAGGACTGCTGCGGCGGGATATAAGGGCCGGCCTTTGGTTATTTTATAATAACAGGGTGCGCGTATCCCATAAACGTTCGGATTGGACCCAAATTAATGAAGATTGCCTTGAAGCGGGGCATGATTTGGGCTACAATATTTTATACGATATTTTGCACCCCGCGGCCCTTGGCCGGAAGGGGATTGGGAGGATAAAAGATGAAGCCCAGTTTGTGGCGGATAAAGGCCAAGGCGGGCCGTTTTTTTGGCCAGGGGGGACAGCTCATCAGGCGGGCCTGGGCTCTGTTTGTGGCCGACGGGCCGGCCGTTTTGGCGTTGGGCCTGGTGCTCATGGCCCTGCCGGGCATCTTAAAGACCTGGTTAATGGGGGACGTGGCCACCATGAATGTGGAGGCCCTGCTCAGCGGCCTCATGAACGGACGCTATGTGGGCATGAATTCCACCCCGGGCTGGCTTTTGGAAATTGCCACCGCGATCTTGTTCGTGCCCGCCATGTATGGGTGCTTGAGCCTTTTGTTCAGCGGCCGGTGGGAGGGCTCGCCCCGCAGCCTGGTTTCCGCGCTGCAAACCGTGCGCATCAAGCTGGGCAAGGTGGTGCTATCCGGCCTGTGCGTGTATCTGGCCTGCAGCCTGCTGGACATCCTGCCTTCGCTGGCCAATTCGATTTTGGGCCTGGTTCAGATGCTGGTGGGCTGGATCCCGGTGGTGGGCGTCCTAACCGGCGCGCTGATCTACCTGATTTTGTTTCTCATCCAGACCGCCATTGACCTTTTGAACCAGGTGGTCATGGTGTTTGCCATGATGGCGCTGTTGGGCGAAGGGCTTTGGGGCAAGCCGCTCGTCATGCGCGCGGCCTCCATGCTCTGGGGCGGGCGCACCGATGGGCTGCCCGCGCTGGGCTTTATGCTGCTCATCTGGTTTGTGGCCGGGCTTTTGGGCCAGGGCATAAACGTTGCGATGCTTTCCATGGGCGCCAGCCTGATTTCGGCCAGCGTGGTAACCGGCATATTGGACGCGCTGGGGTCCTGTTTTTCGGCGGCCATGGCCGCGGTGTTGTATCTTTCCGAGCGCGACCGGGTGGAAGGCATCCATGTGAGCGCCTGACGAGGGCGCTCACCCGCCCGAAATGGTTGTTTTTTTCTTTTTAAAAAAGTCCTGGGGCTAAAACGTTAAAGGAGGAGCCGGAGATTTATGAAGGCGATTATTACGGTGCTGGGCGCCGACCGCACGGGCATTATTGCCAAGGTCAGCGGAAAGCTCTTTGACAATGGGGTCAACATCCTGGATATTTCCCAAACCATCCTTTCGGGCTATTTTACCATGGCTATGCTGGTGGATCTCAGCGAAATGAGCTGCAGCTTTCCGGAGATGGTGGGCGCGCTGAATGAGCTGGGCAGCGAGCTGGGCGTGCAGATTCGCATGCAGCGCAGTGAAATTTTTGATGCCATGCATCGCATGTAGAGGGAGAACGCCATGTTAAACACATCGGAAATTATGGCCACCATCAAAATGATTGAGGAGCAAAAGCTGGATATCCGCACCATCACCATGGGCATTTCCCTCCTGGACTGCATTGCGGACAGCGAGGACGCCACCTGCCAGAAGGTGTACGACCGCATCACCCGCCAGGCCCAGAATCTGGTCAAGGTGGGCGAGGATATCGAGCGGGAATTCGGCATTCCCATCGTCAACAAGCGGGTTTCCATCACCCCGGCCGCCCTGCTCTGCGGCAATATTCAAAACCCGGTTAAGCTGGCCAAGGCCCTGGATCAGGCGGGCAAGGCCATCGGGGTCAACTTCATCGGCGGGTTCAGCGCCCTGGTTCAAAAGGGCGCCACCGCGGCCGACCTGCGCCTGATGCGCGCCATTCCCCAGGCCCTCTCCGAGACCGACATTGTGTGCTCCTCGGTGAACGTGGCCTCCACCCGCGCGGGCATCAACATGGACGCGGTGCGCATGGTGGGGGAAATCATCAAGGAGACCGCGGAGCTCACCCGGGATAAGGACGGCTTTGGCTGCGCCAAGTTTGTGGCCTTTGCCAACGCGGTGGAGGACAACCCCTTTATGGCCGGCGCCTTCCACGGGGTGGGCGAGCCGGACGCCATCATCAACGTGGGGGTCAGCGGCCCGGGCGTGGTCAAGCGCGCCCTGGAACAGGTCAAGGGCCAGCCCTTTGACGTGGTGGCCGAGGTCATCAAAAAGACCGCCTTCCAGGTCACCCGCATGGGCCAGATGGTGGCCCAGGAGGCCAGCAAGCGGCTGAATGTGCCCTTTGGGATCGTGGACCTTTCCCTGGCGCCCACCCCGGCCATGGGCGATTCGGTGGCCCATATCCTGGAGGAAATGGGCCTTGAGCGCACCGGCCAGCACGGAACCACCGCGGCCCTGGCGCTGCTCAACGACGCGGTGAAAAAGGGCGGGGTCATGGCCTCCTCCTCGGTGGGCGGCCTTTCGGGGGCCTTTATCCCGGTGAGCGAGGATATCGGCATGATCGAAGCCGCGGCCCAGGGCACCCTGGGCCTGGATAAGCTGGAAGCCATGACCTGCGTGTGCTCGGTGGGCCTGGATATGATCGCGGTGCCCGGGGATACCCCGGCCTCCACTTTGTCCGCCATACTGGCCGACGAGGCGGCCATCGGGGTTATCAACACCAAAACCACGGCCATCCGGCTGGTTCCGGTGCCGGGCAAGGGCGTGGGCGAATGGGTGGAGTTCGGCGGCCTTTTGGGCCGGGCGCCCATTGTGCCGGTGCATACCGAGTCCGCGGAGGATTTCATCGCCCGGGGCGGACGGATTCCCGCGCCGCTCAACAGCCTGAAGAATTAGAATGGCCTAAAATTTCATTATATCAAGGGGGATTTGGGAGAATGAAGCGAGGGGAAATGGATCAGGCCTTCCAGTGGAGCCTGGAAGATCTGGTCAAGGACAACGAGCAATGGGAGGCCGAATTTCAGCGCCTGACCATGCGCATTTCGGCCCTTGAAGGCTTTCAGGGCCGCCTGGGCGCGGAGGATGCGCTCAAGGAGGCCCTGGACAACCTGTTCGAGGCCGACTATTTGAGCTCCAAACTCTATGCCTATGCCCATATGCGGCGGGATGAGGACAACACGAAATCCGAATATCAGGCGCTCACCGACCGGGCGCAGGCCGCGGCGGTGCAGCTTTCCTCGGCCGGGGCGTACATCACCCCGGAACTGCTGGCTCTGCCCGAGACGTATCTGGCCCGGGTCATGGAAAGGCCGGAGTTTTCGGATTACCGGGTGTTTTTAAAGGACATCCAGCGCCGCAGGCCCCACACCCGTTCGGCCGAGGCCGAGCAGATCGCGGCCATGACCGGGGAGATGGGCGCGGCTCCGGACACCATATACAGCATGCTTTCGGACGCGGACATGCGCTTTCCCATGGTGAAGGACGGCAAGGGGGGCGAGGTGCGCCTCACCCACGCCAACTATATCCCGCTCATGATGAACCGGGACCGTGAGGTGCGCAAGACCGCCTTTGAGGCCATGTACACCACCTATAAGCAATATGAGAACACCATTCCCGCCATCTACAGCGCCTCGGTTAAATCCGACCTGTTTTACGCCCGCACCGCCCGGCATCCAAGCGCCATCGAGAGCGCGCTGTTTCCGGACGAGATTCCCCTTTCGGTGTATGACAATTTGATCGAGGCGGTTCATGCCCATCTGCCGGCCCTTCAAAAGTACCTTTCTTTATGCGCCAAGGCCAACGGGCTGGATGATCCGCATATGTACGACATTTATCTGCCCACGCCCGGGGAGTTTGAGCTCAATTTGCCCTTTGAAGAGGCCTATGAGCTGGTGATCGACTGCTTAAAGCCCCTGGGCGAGGCGTATCAGCGGCAGCTCAGAACGGCCCGGAAAGAGCGGTGGATGGACGTCTATCCCAACGAGGGCAAGTCCTCTGGCGCCTATTCCTGGGGGGCCTATGGCTGCCATCCCTTTGTGCTGCTCAACTATCACGAGGATTTGGACGGCCTGCTCACCGTGGCCCATGAGATGGGCCACAGCATGCACAGCTATTACAGCAACGCCGCCCAGCCCTATCCCACCGCGGACTATTCGCTGTTCGTGGCCGAGGTGGCCTCCACGGTGAACGAGGTGTTGGTGCTCATGGAGCTCATGGAGCGCCATCCCGAGCCCCAGGCCCGCCGCTATCTGTTGGGCAACCTGCTGGATTCCTTCCGCACCACGGTGTTCCGCCAGACCATGTTCGCGGAATTCGAGCGCGAGAGCCACCGCATGGCCGAGGCCGGCCAGGCCCTGACCGGCGAGGCGTTGAATGCGGTGTATGCCCGCTTGAATACCCTGTATCATGCGCCGGCCATCCATCAGGACGAGCTCATTGCCCTGGAGTGGATGCGCATTCCCCATTTCTATCGGGCCTTCTATGTGTATAAATACGCCACCGGTTTTTCGGCGGCCATGGCTTTGGCCGCGGGCATCCGCCGGGAGGGCGAGGGCGCGGTTGAGCGCTACAGGAAATTTTTGAGCGCGGGCAGCAGCGTAAGCCCCATAGAGGCGCTTCGGCTGGCCGGGGTGGATATGGAATCTCCCGCGCCGGTCAATCAGGCTCTGGATGAGTTTAGCCGGATGGTGGATGAGTTTCAGGGGTATTTGGAGGGGAAACAGGAATGATGGAACAATATGACAAGCAGGAAGCCGTGCGCTTTATGCTGAAAAACATGGATGACAGCGCCTTCAAGCCGCTGTCGGGCCGGGCGGAAGCGCTGTTTGCCCAGGCGGTGGAGGCGGATATCGCCTATATGCGTTCGGCCGGGGTGATCGATGAGGAGGGCATGTCCGGCCAGGCGTATTATGACGACGACGATGCCTTTGAGTTTTTGCTGGATGCCCTCAAATGGAAGGGCATGCGCAACAAGGACGAGGAGATGCTGGCCGCCTTCATTGATGAGTATATGGAGCTTCAGCAGCGCTATATGGAAGAAAAAGGGCTGGTGGAATGGGATTGAGCGCCCATAGGGCGCATTTTGGGGCCAAATTTTGTTTAAGATTTGACCGAATCTTGACTTCTGTTAAGATTCGGTCGATTTTTGAAAAATAAATGGGGCAATTTCCCTTGACGAAAGACTGTTTTGTGCATATAATCGAAGGAGTATAAGCGGTTATTTGCCCGGCCGGTCGCTTCCCGGCCGGGCCTAAACTTCAAAGGAGGCATTTGGATGTCGCTACCGGGAAAGCTTTCCATAGGCTTTCTTCAGGAAGATAACCCGGCGAAATATTTTTTCCGTCTTCGACCGATCCTGGTAAAAGAGGATGAGGGGTTTCAAACGCTGGATAACCTGAACGAACGCTACCCACAGGATGGATTTATCCGCATTGTGCCGGATAAGAACGAGATCAGCCATTTTAAAGCCAGGATGCGCGCCCTGGGCCGCTACTGCATGCTCAATTTGACGCGCCATCCCAATGAAAACGATAAAATTCGTCCCAATAAAAATTTTGCCATGGTGAGCACCGAACGAAACGCCAATATCGTCTATTCGGACGTGGTGGCCAAGCTGCCCGCCACCATGGTGGCCGAGGTGGTGGCCGCTCCGGAGGGGGAGATTTTGCCCCAATTGCCGGGCACGGCCTTTGTGGTGCTGTCAGATGAAGAAAAGTTCTATGGCCCCTTTCTTTGGGAAGAGACCGGGGAAGGCGAGGGAAAGGCGCGCCTGATCCCGGCGGCCCAGCGCTTTGAGCTTACCCGGGAGGCGGCCCAAAACCGGCTGTTTGAGGTGGAGCTGGAGGAAGATCTGAAGGTCAGGTTGATGACCGGCCTGGACGAGTTGGGCGTATTGGAACCTTCGGAGGAAATTACCATAAAGGAAGAAGCGCGCCCGGTTCCGGCGGCCGGCTTGGAAAAGGGCGAAGTTCAAATGGAGGCCGCCTCGGAGGAGAGCCCGGAGGCCAAACTGGAAAGCCCGAAGTCTGCCCCCGAAGAAGCGCAAAAGCGGGAAAATGTGCCGGCCGGCCCGGAAAAAGCGGCGTCTTTCGAGGATAAGCCCTGGCTTCAGCGGGTCAGCCCCCAGGTTCAGCGGCTGATGAATACCCGCTCCATCTACAAGGACGCCTCGCTTCAGGCCCAGAGCGGACTCAATCCCCGCCGGGGCCGCAGCCTGCACGACGTGGTGGACGAGCAGTGGCGGCAATCCCGATATGACCAATTGGGCCACCCGGTGTTGGCCGACGTGATGGGCAAGCCGGTGGTGGGGCCCATTGAAAAGGTCAATCTGGCCATTCAGCAGGCCATGGAGCTGCCCGAGGCCCAGGACGCCCTGGCCGAATTGCTGCTCAAGCAGCCCGTGGTGGCCGATGAGCTGGAAAAGCGGGTTCAACGGGAGATGGGCCGCGATCAGCGCGCTGAAATGGAACAGCCCCTGAATGAATTGGAGGCCGAGCGCCTCAAGCTGATGGGGGAAATCGACGAGCTGAGGCTCAAGCATACCGACAAGCGCAACGAGCTTTTGGATGAGCTCCGGCGGAATTATCAATCCGAAATGGGCAAGCTGGAGGGACAGAACCAGGCGCTCAAGGCCCGGGTGGATCAGCTCAGGGCCGAGGCCCAGGATGCCCGCCGGGTGGCGGATGACGCAAAGGTTACGCTCCAGCGCGCGGTGGAAAAGGATTTCGACCAGCGGATGATGGATCAACTGGCCGACCGGCGCGCCTATGGGCTGATGGTGGCCCTGTCCAGATCGGCGGATTTTGCGCCCGTTCAGCCGGTGAGCCTGCGCGAGCCCAGCGCCGGGGAACTGGTGAGCGAGCTCAGGGTGTATTTTGAGCAGAACGGCTGGGCGCTCAGCAACGACGAGGCGGTCAATATCTTGATTTGCCTGGCGCACAGTCCCCTTACCCTGGTTTCCGGCCCGGCGGGCAGCGGAAAGAGCCGCCTGATCCGGCTTTTGGCTCAGGCCATCGGCATTTCCCGGCCCGAAAACGCCCGGTTTTATGAGCTTCAGGCCCAGTGCGGCTGGGATAGCCTGAAAAAAGTGCTGTTCCGGGAGCTGCCCGACGGCATGACCATCCCGGATGATCCGGCGCTCAAGCGGATGCTGGACATCCAGGATCAGCTGACGCCCACCATTTTGATGATTAACGACGCCAATGTGGCGCCCATCGAGCGCTATGCGGGCGAGCTTTTGGGCCTTTGTGACAAGGGCGCGCCCCGCACCCTTGGGGCGGGCAGCGAAAAAATCAGCTTCAGCCCGTCGCTCAGGGTGATGATGAGCGTATTGGACGCCCCCGACGCCCAACCCCTTTCGGCGCGGGTGCTGGATCGCGCGTTTATGATCCGGCTGAACCCCGTTTCCCTGGACGCGCCCTGGAAACCCGCCGGGGAACAGGCGGTCTTGCCCGAAGGCGCGCTGTCCATGGCCGCGCTCAAGAGGATTTTCACCCCCACCCGGGAGGTGCCCGGGGAATTGGAGCAGCGGCTCAAGACCCTGCGCGAAAAGCTGGCCCGGCTGGGCGTGCTGCTCAACCGGCGCACGTTGGACGACCTTTGGGTCTACTGCGCCACCGCCGTGCCCATGATGCAGTGCTCGCCCATGAAGGTGCTGGATCTGGCCCTGGCCCAGCGCGCGCTGCCCACGATTTTGGCCAGCGCGTCCATGGAGGCATTGCACGAGCTGCCGGATCTGTTGGCGGATATGCCCGCCTGTCTGGAGCTCATGGCCGCGCCCATCGCCTGGCCCGCGCTGTAAAATCAAAATGGAGCCCTTTCTCCGCCCATCGGAGGAAGGGCTCAGACCATTGACAAACCTATTTTTCCCGTTTGGGGATGCATGAAGGGGCCGCAGCCCCTTCATATTCAATCCGCAGCGGCGGCATGTACGCCGCGAGGAGCGGCCCAGGTGGCCGTTTCCTTTATCATTTTCCGGCCGTCACCGGAGGTGACAGGAAAATGATGCAACTCGAAAAAATGAAAAATTCATTTTTTCGAAGGGTGTTGACTTTGTCAACACCCTGAGCCCTTTCTCCGCCCATCGGAGGAAGGGCTTTTGAATTGCAATCCGGGCCGTATAGTGGTAAACTATTGTAAGAAAATTCCCACGGCCAACTAAGGGGCAATTTCGGGATGCCGCGCCTTGTCTGCCGGGGATCATGTGGGAGGATATGACGTGCAGCCGATTCGGGTGGGTATATTGGGCCCGGGCAATATTGTCCGGCGAGTGATGACGGATTTTCATCGGGCCGAGCGGGTGGTGTTGAGCGCGGTGGCCTCCAGGGATGGCGAGAAGGCCCAAAAGGCCGCCCGGGCATACGGCGCGCCCCTGGCCTTTGACAGCTATGAGGCCATGGCCAGGAGCGGTCAGGTGGACTTGGTCTATCTGGCCACCCCGCACAGCCTGCACTATGAGCAGGCCATGATGTGCATGAAAAACGGCAAGCATGTGCTGTGCGAAAAGCCCATGGTGGTGAATGAGGCTCAGGCCCTGAGCATGGCCCAATGCGCCCGGGAAAACGGGGTCTTTTTGATGGAGGCCATGTGGAGCCGGTTTTTTCCGGCCGCCCATAAGCTCCGGGCGCTTTTGGAAGCGGGCGCGATTGGGGATATCTGGCATATTACCGCCAATTTCAGCTCCCGTTCCGGCTATGACCCGGCCAGCCGGCTGTACCGGATGGATCTGGCCGGGGGTTCGCTATTGGATATCGGGGTGTATCCGCTGATGGCGGTGACCGGCATTTTGGGCTGGAATCCGCAAAGGGTGCAAGGCCTTTGCGTCCGCCATGCCTGCGGGGTGGATGTGCATGAGAGCGTGCAGCTGCAATATGAAAGCGGCGCCACCGCCCAGATTTTCAGCGGGCTCATGGCCCCGTCGGATCAAAAACTGACCGTTTTCGGCAGCAAGGGGCGCATTGAAATGCCCGGGTTTTGGCATCCGGTGAGCCTGAGTTTGTTTGAAACCGGAAAGGAAGAGGAGCGGTTTGCCTTCCCCGCGGAAAACGAGGGCTTTTATCACGAGTTTGACCATGCCGCCCAGTGCATTGAGCAGGGGCTTATCGAGTCCCCGCTGATGACCCACGCGGAATCCGCGGCCGTGGCCCGGATCACCGAGGGGCTGCGCAGGGAATGGGGCGTGCTGTATCCGGGGGAGGAAGCGTAAGTGCCCAAGTTGGAGGCGTATCATAAAAAACTGGACTATTCCTATGCCCTGGGCGTGTTTCCGGCCCTGAACCTGTTGGAAAGCAGGCCCCAGTGCGCCCGGCGGCTGCTGCTCAGCCCTCAGGGCCTGGGCAACGAGGGCGTGGAACGGCTCAGGGAACGGTGCAGGGCTCTGGGCATCCGGGAGGAAATGGCCGAGCGGGTGCTCATGCGGGAGGCCCATAAGCAAAATGTGTTCGCGGCCCTGGTGTTTGAAAAATTTCAGGATCAGCTTCGGGATGAAGGGCCCCATGTGGTGCTCTGCCAGATCTCGGACGGCGGGAATTTGGGCACCGCCCTGCGCGCCTGTCTGGGCTTTGGGGTCAAGGATGTGGCGGTCATCAAGCCCGCGGTGGATGCCTTTGAGCCCAAGGTTATCCGGGCCTCCATGGGCGCGGCGTTCCGGCTCAGGCTGCATGTGTACGAGCATTTTGATGAATACCGCGCCCAATTCCCGGCGCGCAACCTCTATCCCTTTATGTTGGATGGGGCCGTTGAGCTGGAACAGGCGGTGGCCCAAAAGAAGCAGCCCTTTACGCTGATCTTTGGGAACGAGGCCAGCGGCCTGCCCCCCGAGTTCGCCCGGATGGGACAGAGCGTGCTGATTCCCCAGACAAATGAGGTGGATTCCCTGAACCTCTCGGTCTCGGTGGGCATTGGGGTGTATTCCTTTATGCGCGAGGTACCCAAGCGATAATTTTTTCATGGGAGATGGGAGAAGATGGAAAAGCAGTTTCGGGTGGGCGTGATCGGCTGCGGCGGCATCAGCCGGGTGCATCGAAAGGCCCTGAGCCATATGCCCAATGTTCAGATCGTGGCGGTGGCCGACATCGTGCCCGGGCGCGCCCGGGAGGCGGCGGAGGAATGTCAGGCCCAGGCCATGACCGACTGGCGCGAGATGCTGAAAATGGAAGAAATCGACGCGGTGCACATCTGCACCCCCCATTATCTGCACGCCCCCATGGCCGTGGAGGCGCTGCGCGCCGGCAAGCATGTGCTCACCGAAAAGCCCATGGCCACCAGCAACGAGGCGGCCATGGAAATGATTCGCGCGGCCGATGTCCCGGGCGCGCCCATGCTGGGCGTGGTGTTTCAAAACCGCTACAATCCCTCGGTGCAAATGGCCCTTCAAATGATTCGCTCCGGGGAAATGGGCGCGTTCAAAGGCGCGCGCGCCTCGGTGTGCTGGCATCGGGAGGGCGCCTATTACACCGAAAGCGGATGGCGGGGCAGGATGGCCACCGAGGGCGGCGGGGTGCTCATCAATCAGGCCATTCATACCTTGGACTTGATGAGCTATTTGGCCGGCCCCATCGACCGGGTCAGGGGCCATGTGTCCACCGATCTGTTGGATGATATCAACGACGTGGAGGACAACGCCCATGCGGTGGTGGTGTATAAAAACGGCTGCCATGGGGTGCTGTATGCCACGGTCAACTATGTGGCCGACGCGCCCATCGAGCTGGAGCTGGCCTATGAAAAGGGTTCGCTGAAGTTGGTGGGCGATAAGCTTTATAGAATCCAGGGGGATGAGGCCGCGCTGCTGTGCGATGGCCAGCCCCCCATGGAGGCGGAAAAGGCCTATTGGGGCGCCAGCCACCAGACCTTGATCGAGGATTTTTACCGGGCGCTGGCCGGGCATAAACATTTTTGGCTGGACGGACGGCAGGGATTTGCGGCCTTTAACCTGGTGATGTCGATCTTTGAATCCTCGAAGAGCGGTCAATGGGTGAAGCTCATGGATCCCAGCGAGATTTGACGGAGGATAGTTATGCGGGAATTGGAAAAAATTCGGCAGGAAGTAAAGGGCGCAGTGGGCGAGCTTTTGGATATGGACCGGGCGGACTTCCGGCCGGTCAGGCTTCTGGTCATTGGTTGCAGCTCCAGCGAAATTTTGGGCGGCCAAATCGGGAAGGCTTCCAGCCCCGAGGCGGGCGAGGCCGTATCCCAGGCCATTCTGGAGGTGTGCGCGGCCCGGGGGATTGCGGTGGCCTTCCAATGCTGCGAGCATTTGAACCGGGCGCTGGTCATGGAGCGCGCCCAGGCCGAACAATACGGCTATGAGGAGGTTTGCGTGGTGCCCTGGCCCAAGGCGGGCGGCTCGTGCGCCTCGGCCGCCTATCGTTTGATGAAGGATCCGGTGGTGGTGGAGCGGGTTCAGGCCGACGCCGGGCTGGATATCGGCAACACCATGATCGGCATGCACTTAAAACCCGTGGCCGTCCCGGTGCGGCTGAGTGAAAAGACCATCGGCCAGGCGGCTTTGGTTTGCGCCCGCACCCGGCCCAAGCTCATCGGCGGATCCCGCGCCCATTACGCGCTGGATCAGGCATAAAATCAACGACAGGGAGGAGATTCGTATGACCAGCTTTCTGATTGGCGCGCAGCTCTTTTCCATGCGCGACCGCACCCAGACTCCGGAGGATCTTTTGGCAACGCTCAAGGCGCTCAAGGCCGTGGGGTATAACAGCGTCCAGCTTTCCGGTCAGGGCGCCATGCCCGACGAGCAGATTGCCGGGATGCTCAAGGAGACCGGCATGATCGCCCCGGCCACGCACATTTCCATGGACATGTTCGAAAATCACCTGGACGAGACGATTCGCCGTCATAAGCTGTGGGGCAGCGAATATCCCGGCCTGGGCGCCATGCCGGACAAATACCGCAGCGCCGAGGGATACAAGGCCTTTGCCAGGGAGATCAGCCTGATCGCCAAAAAGCTCAAGGACAATGGCCTTCAATTTATCTATCACAACCATGCCTTTGAGTTTGCCCAATACGACGGGGTGACCGGGTATCAGATCCTGCTGGACAACGCCAGCGAGGATGTGCAGTTTGAAATGGATACCTATTGGGTTCAGGCCGGCGGCGGCGATCCGGTGGAATGGATTGAAAAGCTCAAGGGCCGGATGGACGTGGTGCATTTCAAGGATATGACCGGATGCAACGAAAACCGGCCGCTCATGGTTCCGGGCGGCACCGGCAACATGAATTGGAAGCGAATTTTTGAGGCCTGCGAGAAGATCGGGGTCAAATACGCCTTTATCGAGCAGGACAACGCGGTGGAAACCGATTCTCTGGCCTGCATGACGCAAGCCATCAAGAGCATGAGCGCGCTGGGCGGAAGGTTTTGAGTGTGTTGACAAAGTCAACACCCTTCGAAAAAATGAATTTTTCATTTTTTCGAGTTGCATCATTTTCCTGTCGCCTTTGGCGACGGCCGGTCGGAGGCCGCGTTTACGCGGCTGGAGGTTCGAGGACGGCCCAAAGGGCCCCGCAGAACCGGAACCCCAACCCGGCGAAGCCGCGGTTGGGGCGAGAAGGAAAATGATAGAGGAAGCGGCCACTTGGGCCGCTCCGACGGCGCGGC
>DVJW01000140.1 GCA_018716505.1 Candidatus Faecaligallichristensenella faecipullorum
GCCGCGTTTCACTTGCCCGGGGTTCCGGCCCTGCGGAGCGCTAAAGCGCTGTCCTCGGACCTCCAGCCGCGTAAACGCGGCCTCCGACCGGCCGTCACCGAAGGTGACAAAAGGAGGGAGGGCGTTAGCCCGACTAGCGACGGCGAATTTTCAATTCGCCGAGCGTACCCGGCGAAGGGTAAAGCCCTTTGACGGGCGACAAAGGAAAATGATGCAACTCGAAAAAATGAAAATTTCATTTTTTCGAAGGGTGTTGACTTTGTCAACACCCAGAGCGGCCCAAATGGCCGTTTTTTTTACGGCCTTCCCCTGGAAAAGGCGCGCCGGTAGCGTCCGGGGGCCATGCCGGTGATCTCTTTAAACTGCTCGGAAAAGTAATACGGCGTGGAATAGCCCAACTGTTCGCTGATTTCGGCCACGCTGCTGTGCGCATGGGTCAACAGTTCACAGGCGTGCAGAATCTTCATCCTATTGAAATACTGCATGGGCGGCATTTGATAGGCCGCCTGAAAGGCCCGGGAAAAGTGATATTTGGAGAGGCGGGCCTGGCGGGCCAGGATGTCCAGGCTGAGCTTTTCGGTTATATGCGCGCGCATATAGCCCACCACCTGGGCAAAGGCGTCCCCGCCGCCCCGCAAAATTTCGCAAAGGGCCAACTGGGCCAGGGCGTCGGCCCGCTGGCGGCTCATGGGCTCCATGGGCTGATCCAGCGCCTGCAAAAGCTCTTCAAACAGTTCCACCAGCTTGGCCTGCACGCCCAGCGCCAACACCCCGTGCGCATCCGCCCTTCTTAAAAACATCCGCGAAAACCCCCCGCCCTGGTCGGTGAAGTGCATCCAATAGATGGACCAGGGATCCTGGGGCGAGGCCGCGTAGGCATGGCTCTGTCCTCCGGGAATGAGCACCACATCTCCGGCGGTCATGGCGCTTTCCCCCCGGGTTTGAATTTTGCCCTGACCGCTCACGCAGTAAATCAAGATATGTTCCTCCAGCCCTTCCCGGCTGGTGCCATGCTCCGGATCGCCCTGAAAATATCCGGCCTGAAGCACGCAGGGCCGAAATTCCGCCGCCCCCTGCTGAGGCCTGAGCGCGGCCCGGTGAATCTGTCTCATCGCCCGTCCCTCCCGGATATACTATACCGCAATATTGTGTATTTCACAAGCAATTTCCCCTATTTCCATTTGGTTTTTATCCAGCTATACTAGAGGGAAAGGAGCGTGATTTTTTCATGAGCATTTCCCCTTCGGATCGCAATATCTTGAGGGATTTGGCCAAACAACAGCTGGAGTTGGCCAAATCGCCCAAAAATGAATCGCTGATTCAGGCCTGGAAGGAACATGGGGCTTTCAAAAAGGGCAGCCGGCCCATGATTATGATCGAACTGGGCACCTTTGCCCCGGAAATTTTGCCCCCGCTCCAAAAATGTGAGGGCGACGAAGCGCGCAAGCTGGAATGGATGCTGCTGAGCAATATCGTCAATCGCACCCTGTTTGACGACGATACCGTGGTGAACGACTATCTGCCGGTTTCCATAAGCAGCTACTTTGTGCCCTTTGGCCTGGAAGTCAAGGTGGAGCATGCCGGGGACAGCCTGGGCCATCACTTTATCCCCTATCTGCACGAGCTGGAAGAGGATATCCACCTGCTCAAAAAATCCACCTTTGGGGTGGACAGGGCCGCCACCTTGGCCCGGGTGGATTATCTGAACGAAATTTTCGGCGACATCCTGCCCGCCCGGATTACCGGCCACTGCCTGTATTCCTGCCCCACCCAGGCGGTGGTGCACATCATGAGCATGGAAGATATGTTCGTAGCCATGATGGACGAACCCGAACTGTTCCTTAAGATGATGGATCAGTACGCCGAGGATACCCTGGAATATTTTGACCTGCTGGAAAAAGAGGGCGCGATTTTGTCCACCACCGAAAACGAACACCTGGCCCAGGGCAGCTATTGCTACACCGATGAACTGGAAAAACGCGAGGGCCCCATGAAATCCAATGAGATCTGGGGATATCTGGATTCTCAGGAGACCTCGGGCGTATCGCCCCAGCTGTTCCACGACCTGGTCTGGCCCTGCTATAAAAAGATCGCGGCCCGCTATGGACTTTTGTCCTATGGCTGCTGCGAGGCCGTAAACGGAATCTGGGAAAACTGCTTGAGCGAACTGGATAACCTGCGCAAGGTGTCCATCTCGCCCTGGTGCGATGAGGAATACATGGGCGAGCGCCTGCGCGGCCGCCGCACGGTGTATCTGCGCAAGCCCACCCCCAACCTGATCGGGGTGGGATCGGGCCTGGACGAAGAGGCGGTCATCGCCCACTTCACCAAGACCGTGAACGCGGCCCAGGGCTGCAAGCTGGAAATCGCCCAGCGGGACGTGTATCAAATCAGCGACAGCCCGGATAAGGTGCGCCGCTATGTGCAGCTCATCCGCCAGTGCTGCGAAAAGCACAAGTATTAGTATTAAGGCTTTGAATCCGTTTGGTGGGGGCACAGCTTAAGCTGCGCCCCCACCTCAGACCATTGACAAACCTATTTTTCCCGTTTGGGGATGCATGAAGGGGCCACAGCCCCTTCATATTCAATCCGCAGCGGCGGCATGTACGCAGCAAGGTTGGAAGCCCTTTGGGCTTCCAAGTCGCCAAAGGCGACCGCGGACGGCAAAATCGAAGATTTTGACGCCGCGCCGTCGGAGCGG
>DVJW01000141.1 GCA_018716505.1 Candidatus Faecaligallichristensenella faecipullorum
TGTTGTGTTGTTGTTGGCGTTGGCTGTTCCTGTTTTAGCCGAACCGGAAATTGTGCCGTTTGAATTTGCCAGGACAAAAACAGTTGAAAATGTATCGGGCAGTGAGAAAGTCATTATTGACGATCCGAATACTAAAAAAGACACGGATATAACCTGTTCTTGGAAGTCTTCTTCGGGCCCTACAAAAGTAAAAGTCAAGTGTTATATTTGGTGGAATGGAGGTTGGGCGTATTATTCGCAAAAGGAGCTTTCGTTAAATCAGACCTTTTCTACCCATATTTCCGGTGGTGAAAGATTTAAACTCACGGTTACTAAGACAGCAGGGGCAAATGGTGATTGTAAATTTGGAGTAACGCTAGTCTAGTTAAGATTCAGAGGGGGGATATGCCTAGAGTATATCCCCTTTTTTGTTAGGGCTTACGAAAGAGGAGGTGACGTCCATGACCACCTTTGCCCTGAAAATAGCGGCCCTGATCTGCATGGTCATCGACCATCTGGAAAAGTCGGGGATCGTCCATCAGGCCCTGCTGATGGAGCTGGGTTTGTCCATAAAGGCCAGTTTTGCCTGTATCCAGGGCATGGACTTCATCGGCCGGATGGCCTTTCCCATCTACGCCTTTTTGATCGCCCAGGGCTGCGGGCGCACGAGAAATATCGGGCGCTATCTGCTCCGACTTTTCCTGTTCGCCCTGCTTTCGGAAATTCCCTATGACCTTTTGCTGCATGAATTGAACGTTTCCGGGGTGCGGTCGTTTTACATAACCCCGTTCAGCCATATGAACGTGCTGTTTACCCTGTTTCTGGGCGCGGCGGCGATCGCCCTGTATCAAAGGGCCGAACCCAAATTCGGAAGGTGGGTCATGATGCCCCTGGGCCTGGCCGGGGCGGCGCTGGCCCATATTCTGGACACGGATTATGGCGCGCTGGGGGTGGCGCTGATTGTGGCCGGCTATTGGCCCGCCTCCAGGCGCGGCAAATTGCTGGGAATGGCCGGCGTGCTGGCCGCGCTGTACCTGGGTTATGCCTCGGATTGGTTTCAGAATCTGTATCTGGATCACTTTATCCGGCTTTTGGGCGCGCTGCTGGGCCTGGGCCTGGCCGCGCTTTGCCGTCCGGACCGCCCCTGTCCCCGGGCGAAATGGCTGTTTTACGCCGCCTATCCCGCGCATCTTGCGGTTTTGCTGGCGGTGCGGGGCATTGTGGGCGGATGAGTAAGCAAATCGGGGGGCCTCCGCGCGGAGGCCCCCCGATTTTTATCCCTCTTTAAACACCTCAACCATGGCCTCGATGTTTTCCGGCGGCACGTCGCCCGGTACCGAGTGGGTGGGCGAGGCCACCAATCCGCCCTCCGGGAAGGCTGCGATCAGCCGCCGGGTCAGGGCGCGCACCTCGTCCGGGGTGCAGTAGGGCAGCTCCCGCTGGGTGCTGATGCCGCCCCAGATGGTGAGTTTGCCCTTGAGGTTTTGGGCGTATTCCAGCCCGTAAATCTCGGGCTGATAGGTCTGATACATGTTGAGCCCGATGTCCAAAAGGTCGTCCATCACCGGCCGGATATCCCCGCAGGAATGCTGGGACACATACTTGCCCGCCTGGTGCACCCGCGCGTACATGCGGGCCACATAGGGCTTGATGAATTCCCGCCAGTGGGTGGGGCCCATAATCAGGCCCTTCTGCTGGCCCCAGTCGTCTCCGAAGTGGAAGCAGTCGATGGGGTACTGAAGGGCAATGTCCAATATGCGCAGGTTGCGCTCGCAGATCATGTTCATGAGCTCATGCACAAACTCGGGCTCTTCCAGCATGTAAACCAGCAGGTTTTCCATGCCGGTCAGGGTCCAGGCCCGCTCAAACATGGAAAAACCGATGGCTGCCACCCGGAAGTTGTCGCCGCAGTTTTGAAGCATCCGCTCCATGGAGGAGCGGATATAGGCCTCGTCCACCTCGGGCATCTGATAGCTGTCCAAATCCCCGGGGCAGCCAATCAGCGGGTGGTCGATGACCCCGATATCCTTGTCCACCCCGGAGCGGTTCCAGACCACGCCGAATTCGTCCTGCACGAAGTCGGGCTTGATCGTGCGCTCGGGCTTGATTAAATACACGTCGCTGATGTGGTTGCCCACGGTCTCCATATAGTCGGCCCGTCCGGTGTAGCCGATCATCTTCTGAAGCATTTGGCCGGTCAACGATAGGGTATAAGGGGTGCGGTCCGGCCGGTCAAATTCCAGCGCCGCAATCACACGTTCCCGGTTGGTCATGCGCTCCATCTCCTGTCGGGCGGATGGGCTCCGCCGCTTTTTCATCCCCATTATAACGGAAAAATTAACAATTGTACAGGGCGGAATGAGACCAAATCCCAGGCCGGATTTTGTACTGGATTGCGGCGAAATATCGGATGGTTCGTTGAATTTTTTCTAAAATCCTGTTAATCCTGCGTCAATCGACGGCAGTTGCCAAGGCCGTTCCTTGACTTTGCGCGTTTGCGTTATTATAATAGTAATGTTGACGGGAACCGCGATATTGTGCGGCGGATATCCGTCGCATGTGATTTTATTCAAAGGGGGTTCTTTTGTTGAGCATCAAAATGACCGTTGATGGCAACACTGCTGTCGGTCACATTGCGTATGCCTTCAGCGATGTGGCCGCGATTTACCCGATTACGCCCTCCTCGCCCATGGCGGAAGTTTCCGACGAATGGGCGGCGAACGGCCGTAAAAACCTGTTCGGCCAGACCGTGCGCGTGGCCGAAATGCAGTCCGAGGGCGGCGCGGCCGGCGCTGTGCACGGCTCCTTGGCCGCGGGCGCGCTGACCACCACCTTTACCGCTTCCCAGGGTCTGCTTTTGATGATCCCGAATATGTACAAGATCGCGGGCGAGCTGCTGCCCTGCGTGTTCCATGTGAGCGCGCGCGCCTTGGCTTACCATGCGCTGTCCATTTTCGGCGACCATTCCGACGTCATGGCCTGCCGCCAGACCGGCTTTGCCATGCTGGCCTCCAACTCGGTGCAGGAAGCCATGGATATGGCCCTGGTGGCCCATCTGTCCACTTTGAAGGCTTCCGTGCCCTTCCTCCACTTCTTTGACGGCTTCCGTACCAGCCACGAGATTCAGAAGATCGACGGCATCGAGTACGACGAGATCGCCAAGCTGGTGGACTATGACGCGGTGAAGGCCTTCCGTGACCGCGCCCTCAATCCTGAGCACCCGCATCAGCAGGGCACTGCCCAGAACCCGGATATCTACTTCCAGGGCCGCGAGGCTGCCAACCGCTTCTATGACGCCACCCCGGATATCGTGGAAAAGGTTATGGAGCAGGTGGGCGAGCTCACCGGACGCAAGTACAAGCTGTTCGACTATGTGGGCGCCGCGGATGCCGACAAGGTGATCATCGCCATGGGCTCGGGCTGCGAGGCCATTGAAGAGACCATCAATTATCTGAACGCCAAGGGCGAGAAGCTGGGCCTGATCAAGGTGCATCTGTATCGTCCCTTCTCCATGAAGCATTTCCTGGCCGCCATCCCCGCGTCCTGCAAGAAGATCGCGGTGCTGGACCGCACCAAGGAATCCGGTTCTTTGGGCGAGCCGCTGTACGCCGACGTGTGCTCGGCGCTGCGCGAGGCCGGACGCAACGATATCACCGTCGTGGGCGGCCGCTATGGCCTGGGCTCCAAGGAGTTCAACCCCACCATGGTCAAGGCGGTCTACGACAACCTGGCCCAGGACGAGCCCAAGAACCACTTCACCGTGGGCATTGTGGACGACGTGACCGGCACCTCTCTGCCCTTGGGCGAGAAGGTGGACGCCAGCCCGGCCGGCACCGTGAGCTGCATGTTCTACGGCCTGGGTTCCGACGGCACCGTGGGCGCCAACAAGAACTCCATCAAGATCATCGGCGATCATACCGACATGTACGCGCAGGGCTATTTCTCCTACGACTCCAAGAAGTCGGGCGGAATTACCATCAGCCACCTGCGCTTCGGCAAGACCCCGATTCAGTCCACCTATCTGATCGACTCCGCCAACTTTGTGGCCTGCCACAATCCGGCGTATGTGACCAAGTATGACATGGTTTCCGCGCTC
Source organism: Candidatus Faecaligallichristensenella faecipullorum (assembly GCA_018716505.1). Classification (GTDB taxonomy): domain Bacteria; phylum Bacillota; class Clostridia; order Christensenellales; family Aristaeellaceae; genus Faecaligallichristensenella; species Faecaligallichristensenella faecipullorum. Next base: position 4,076 of record DVJW01000141.1, read on the forward strand.
AAGGAGGGCGGCGTGTTCCTGCTGAACAGCCCCTGGACCGCGGAGCAGATGGACGAGATGCTGCCCGCTTCCATGAAGCGCGCTCTGGCCCAGAAGAAGGCCCGCTTCTACACCATCGACGCCATCAAGCTGGCGGGCGAAGTGGGCATGGGCGGCCGTATCAACACCATCATGCAGGCTGCCTTCTTCAAGCTGGCCGACGTCATCCCCTACGAGCAGGCGGATGAGTACATGAAGGCCTATGCCAAGAAGACCTACGGCAAGAAGGGCGACGAGGTGGTCAAGAAGAACTGGGCCGCCATCGACATCGCCATCTCCGGCCTGAAGGAAGTCAAGGTGCCCGCCGAGTGGGCCAATGCCACCACCGGCGCCGAGCCGGTGAAGGTGCCGGCCACCGAGTACTTCAACGAGGTCGTGCTGCCGGTTCTGGCCCAGGAGGGCGACAAGCTGCCCGTTTCCGCCTTCGCCGGCGATGTGCCTGCGGCCGCGGGCGTTGTGCCCACCGGAACCACCAAGTTCGAGAAGCGCGGCATCGCCGTCAAGGTGCCCGAGTGGCAGATTCAGAACTGCATCCAGTGCGGCCAGTGCTCTTTGGTCTGTCCGCATGCCACCATCCGTCCCTTCGCGGTGGATGAGGAGGATCTGAAGGACGCGCCCGCTTCCTTCGAGACCAAGCCCGCCATCGGCAAGGCCTTTACCGGCAAGAAGTTCCGCATGCAGGTCAGCCCCCTGGATTGCACCGGCTGCGGCAACTGCGTGCAGGTCTGCCCGGCCAAGGAAAAGGCTCTGGTTATGAAGCCCTTGGCCACCCAGCAGGATCAGGAAGCCAACTGGGAGTTCGCCATGAAGCTGCCCGAGTTCAAGGGCCAGCTGAACAAGAAGGCCGTCAAGGACAGCCAGTTCCTGAAGCCCCTGTTCGAATTCTCCGGCGCCTGCGCGGGCTGCGGCGAGACCCCGTATGTCAAGCTGGTTACCCAGCTGTTCGGCGACCGCATGATCGTGGCCAACGCCACCGGCTGCTCGTCGATCTACGGCGGATCCGCGCCCACCTGCCCCTATACCACCAACAACGAAGGCCATGGTCCGGCTTGGGCCAACAGCCTGTTTGAGGATAACGCCGAGTTCGGCTTCGGCATGAACCTGGCCGTGACCCAGCGCCGCGAGAAGCTGGCCGAGAACGTGCGCGCCCTGGCCGAGAAGACCGAGTGCGCCGAGACCAAGGCCGCCTGCGAGGAATGGCTGGCCGGCAAGGACGACGCCGAGGCCTCCAAGGCCGCTGCCGCCAAGCTGATTAAGCTGTGCGAGGGCAGCGATTGCGAGCTGCGCAAGGCGGTTATGGCCGACAAGGATCTCTTGGTCAAGAAGTCCATCTGGATCTTCGGCGGCGACGGCTGGGCCTATGATATCGGCTACGGCGGATTGGATCATGTGCTGGCCCAGGGCGAGGACGTCAATGTTCTGGTTCTGGATACCGAGGTGTACTCCAATACCGGCGGACAGGCCTCCAAGTCTTCGCCCACCGGCGCGGTGGCCAAGTTCGCGGCCGCCGGTAAGCGCACCAAGAAGAAGGATCTGGGCCTGATGGCCATGTCCTATGGCTATGTGTACGTTGCCACCGTTGCCATGGGCGCCGATCCTGCCCAGCTGCTCAAGGCTTTGAACGAGGCCGAGGCTTACAAGGGCCCGTCTCTGATCATCGCCTACGCGCCCTGCATTAACCACGGCATCAACATGGGCATGGCCCAGGCCGAGATCAAGAAGGCCGTTGCCGCCGGTTACTGGCCGCTGTACCGCTACAACCCGGATCTGGAGAACCCGCTCACCGTGGACAGCAAGGATCCCACCGCGAGCTATCAGGACTTCATCAAGGGCGAAGTGCGCTACGCCAGCCTGCTCAAGCAGTTCCCGGACGCCGCCGCCAGCCTGTTCAAGAAGAACGAGGAAGACGCCGCCGCCCGTCTGGCCATGTACAAGAAGCTGGCCGGAAAGTAATTGTAAATTTCCGATTCCCTGCTCCCCGGATCTCCGGGGAGCGGGGTTTTTTTGTGTCCGCATAGGCGAACAGGCCTCTTAAGTCCCCTGCCGGGCCGCCACGCCGCGGCGCACGGGGCTGGGCGGGAGAAAGTGCGGCGGCTTCAGAGAACGCCTCAGGCGCGCGTTTTGAGCCTCTGAAAGGGGAGGGGAAGGCCTTGCTCATCCCGAAATGGCCGCTCTGGCCCAAATGGGCCACGAAATCCATGCGTTCGGGGCGAAATCCAGGCGGTTCGAATTGAGGACAATGGTCTGGCCGAAGCGCGGGGATTGGGGCTATTTTCAAAAATAGGGAAGCAACCCTTATCAAGACCATATTTTGCCTGGGAAATTAAGGCGAACAACCCACTTTGCCCCTGAAATGGCCGAAATCGGAACGCCCTGGCCCATAATTCGGTTTTTTGCTTCCGGGGAATCCGGCCCATAGGCGAACAGCTTGTAAAAGCTGTTCCAAGGCCGTCTGTTCGCTTGAAACCTGTCCGCAAATACACTATAATAGGGTTTGTCCGCGATTTTTGAAGCCTGATGCGAAAGTCAGGTTAAATTGCAAGAGATTGGAAAATGTCCCATATATAGTGTTGACAAAAGACCGGAACCACAATATAATGGGTTTAGAGAAACGGCATCGGGCGGCGAAGGCCGCCTGTTCTATTGAATAAACGTTTTGTTCACATAAGCAATTTCGGGAGGGACAGTTCAATGATTGAGACAATTCTCAAACGGGATGGCCGGGAGGTCCCCTTTGACGCGAGCAAGATTACCTATGCCATTGAGCGTGCGCTGGAAGCCACCGGGGGCAAGCCCAGCGAGGACAGCGCGGAAAAGCTGGCCGAACAGGTGGTCTGTGAGCTGGAGGCCGGGGAAAGCGTCGGGGTGCCCACGGTGGAGGAAATTCAGGATACCGTGGAGAAGGTCTTGATCAAGAACGGTTTTGTGCGCACGGCCAAGAGCTATATCCTCTATCGCGCCGAGCGCAGCCGGGTAAGGGAAATGAATACCCGGCTGATGAAGATCTACGACGATATCACCTTTAAGCCCGCGGTGGACAGCGACGTGAAGCGGGAAAACGCCAACATCAACGGGGACACCGCCATGGGCGCCATGCTCAAATACGGCAGCGAGGGCGCCAAGCAGTTCAACGAGATGTTCGTGCTCAAGCCCGAACATGCCCAGGCCCACCGGGAGGGCGATATCCACATCCACGATATGGATTTCCTGACCCTGACCACCACCTGTTGCCAGATCGATTTGATCAAGCTGTTCAAGGGCGGTTTTTCCACCGGCCACGGGGTGCTGCGCGAACCCAACGATATCCAGAGCTATTCGGCGCTGGCCTGCATCGCCATCCAGGCCAACCAGAACGACCAGCACGGCGGCCAGTCGGTGTTCAACTTCGACTATTCCATGGCCGAGGGCGTAAAAAAGACCTTTGCCCGCCGCTATCGGGACAACATGGCCCGGGGCCTGGAACTCCTGTGCGATGTGGAAAACGCGGACGACGCGGCCAAGGATATGGCCGAAGCCATCCTGAAGGAGGCCGGGGTAAAGCCCACCTTGGTTCAGAACGAAACCTACCGCGCGGCCGAGGCCCAGAAGCTGGCCGGCATGGGCATTGAGGAGGAGCAGATTCAGCATCTTCAGAACTTCGCCCATGAAAAGGCGGTCAAGGAGACCAACCGCGCCACCTATCAGGCCATGGAGGCCCTGATTCACAACCTCAACACCATGAACAGCCGGGCCGGCGCCCAGGTGCCCTTTTCTTCCATCAACTACGGCATGGACACCTCCCCCGAGGGGCGAATGGTGATGAAGAACCTGCTCCTGGCCACCGAGGCCGGATTGGGCAACGGCGAGACCCCGATCTTCCCGATTCAGATTTTCCGGGTCAAGGAGGGCGTCAACTTCAACGAGGGCGAGCCCAACTACGACTTGTTTAAGCTGGCCTGCCGGGTTTCGGCCAAGCGGCTGTTCCCGAATTTCTCCTTCCAGGACGCGCCCTTTAACCTGCAGTACTATAAAGAGGGCCATCCCGAGACTGAGATTTCCTACATGGGCTGCCGCACCCGGGTGATGGCCAACTACGCCTGCCCGGATAAGGAGGTTTCCACCGGCCGGGGCAATCTGAGCTTTACCTCCATCAACCTGCCCCGCATCGCCATCAAGGTCAACCACAATGTGGACATGTTCTTCAGCGAACTGGACCGCATGATCGATCTGGTGGTGGCCCAACTGTTCGAGCGGTTCGAGATTCAGGCCGCCAAAAAGGTGCGCAACTATCCCTTCCTGATGGGCCAGGGGGTCTGGCTGGACAGCGACAAGCTGGATTGGGACGACGAGGTGCGCGAGGTGCTCAAGCACGGCACCCTGTCGGTGGGCTTCATCGGCCTGGCCGAAACCCTGAAGTGCCTGATCGGCGCGCATCACGGCGAGAGCGAGGCCGCCCAGAATCTGGGATTGGAGATCATCGGCCATATGCGCAAGCGGGTGGACGAATACACCCGCAAGACCGGCATGAACGTGACCCTGGTGGCCACCCCGGCCGAGGGCCTGTCCGGGCGCTTCGTGCGCATTGACCGCAAGAAATACGGGGTCATCGAGGGGGTAACCGACCGGGATTACTACACCAACTCCTTCCATATTCCGGTGTACTATCCCATCAGCGCCATGGAGAAGATCCGCAAAGAGGCGCCCTATCACGCCCTCACCAATGGCGGACATATCACTTATGTGGAGATGGACGGCGACCCCACCCAGAATCTGGAGGCCTTTGAAAAGGTGGTCCGGTTCATGGAGAAGTGCGGGGTGGGCTATGGCTCCATCAACCATCCGGTGGACCGCGATCCCGAATGCGGCTATAACGGCATCATCGGGGACACCTGCCCCCAGTGCGGACGCCATGAGGACGAGCATAGGTTCGAGCGCATCCGCCGCATCACCGGCTATCTGGTGGGCAGTTTGGACAAATGGAACAACGGCAAGCGCGCCGAGGAGCGCGACCGGGTTAAACATTCCCTGGAAGAGTAATTTTTCCGGGCCGCTCTCCATGGGGGCGGCCCGATTTTGGATTGAAGGAGAGATCGGCTGTGCAAATGCGCATCGCGGGCACCATCAATGATTCCATCGTGGACGGCCCGGGCTTTCGCTTTACCGTCTTTACCCAGGGCTGTCCCCATCACTGCCCGGGCTGCCATAACCCCAAGACCCACGACTTTGAGGGCGGCAAGTTGGCGGACACCCAGGAGATCATCGAGAAATTCCGGAAGAACGAGCTGTTGGACGGCATCACGCTGTCCGGCGGCGAGCCCCTGTGCCAGAGCGAGGCCTGCCGGGTGCTGGCCCGGGCCGCCCATGAGAGCGGGCTGAACGTGTGGTGCTACACCGGATACACCTTTGAGGAGCTGATGGAGGGCTTTGAGGCCCATCCCGAATGGGCGGCGCTGCTTCAGGAGGTGGACGTGCTGGTGGACGGGCGCTTTATCCTGGCCCAGCGCACCCTGGAGGCCCGGTTCAGGGGCTCGAAAAACCAGCGGCTCATCGATGTTCCGGCCTCTTTGGCCCAGGGGCGGGCCGTGGTCATGGAGAAATAAAAGAATTTGGGGAGGAAAGCGCCATGATGAAGGTCATGAAATCCCTTTGCGCGCGGGTGGAGAGCGCCAAGGACCGGCGGCCGGTGGCCATCGCCTTTCTGGGCGACAGCGTGACCCACGGCTGTTTTGAGGTGTATGTGAACCGTCAGGGCAATGTGGATACCCGCTACCGGCCGGATCAGGGCTATCCGGCCCGGCTGAAGCGCAGGCTGGATCTGCTCTATCCCGCGGCCGCGGTGAGCGTCATCAACGCCGGCATCTCGGGGGACAACGCCCCCGGCGGACTTGCGCGGCTGGAGCGGGACGTGTTGAGCTTCCGTCCCGACCTGGTGGTGGTGGGCTTTGCCCTGAACGACTGCATGAACAAGGCCCCGGACGCCCTTATGACCTATCGCGGCGCCATGGGCCAAATCATGGACAGGGTGCTGGAGAGCGGGGCCGAGTGCCTGATCCTCACCCCCAACTTCATGAATGAATATCTGGATCCCGCCCTGCCCCAGGGGGTGCTCAGGGATATCGCCCAGGACACCATGCGCGCCCAGAAGGAAGGGGTGCTGGAAAGCTATGTGCGCGCCGCCAAGGAGGAGGCCGCCCGCCGGGGCGTGCCGGTGGCCGACGCCTATGCCCGCTGGCAGGCCATGGGCAAGGCCGGGGTGGACACCACGTCGCTCCTGGCCAATCACATCAACCATCCGCTGCCCGAACTGCATGAGCTGTTCGCCGAGGAGATCCTGAGGGCCATGATGGAGGAATAAAAAATAAGGCTGTCAAGGACAAGCCGCGCAATAAAAACATCGCCCGCAACGCCCCTTTCCTGGGTGTGTTGCGGGCGGTGTTTGTTTAGCGGCGCTTCATGAAACAGCCCCTTTTCTATGGAATTTTCTGGTAATCCAGGCACCAGATGCTCTGATCCCATTTTTCGCCCTGGCATTCCCCCACGAATGACCAGCAGGGCACCAGATACCGGCCATCTACGTTCGGCTCATGGACCAGGCGGGCTTCCCGGATGACCACCCCGGGCGTCTGCCCCTCCGCGGGACAGGCGGCCAGCCGCCTGAGCGCCTGGGCCGGGGACAGGCAGGGCGCCTGGGCCACCGGCGCAAAGCCGCGCACTTGGCTGTCGATTTCCATCAGGACGCCGTCGTCCCGCATGCGCACGTTGAGATCCCCAAAGCGCCAATGGGTTTCGTCCTTTTCCTCCAGCGAAAACCGCAGGTCGTAAACCCCGTCGGATGGTTCCTCCATATCCCCCGGCAGCAGGCCCGCCATGCCCATGCCTTCCAGCCTTTCCCGGGCCATTTGCTGAAGTTCGGACGGGCTGTACAGGTTGGAGGCCTGATCCGGATCTTCCACCGGCCAGTTCAGGGACCAGGTTCCGTCTGCGCGCGCGGTGAGCTGGCGGCCGTCCCCGGCGGTCATCCAGGCGGTATCCCCATGGATCTCGGGCTCGGCCTCAAAGCCCATGTGCCCGGCCAGGACGTGGGCCAGGGATGAAGGATCCGCCGGATTCAGGCGGTACACCGTGGCGCTGACGGGCCGGCCGCTCAGGGGCTTTTCCACCCGCAGGCTGGAAGCCTCGGGCGGGTATCCGTTGATCAGGGTGTAGCCGTAAATCTTCCGGCTTTCCGCCAGCCCGATGACCAGAACCGCGGCCGCCATGCAGCCCATCAGGGAAAGGCACAGCGCCCTGCGCCCGCGCCTGTCGGAATAGATCAATTCATATGCGGAGAAGCCCAGCGCCGCGCCCAGGGCGTTGGCCAGCACGTCGTCGGCGTCGAACACCCGGCCCACCCTCGATTGAATCAGCTCCATGAGCAGTATGGCCAAAACCGAAAGGGGAAGGCTCCACAGCCGCCCCCGGCTGAAATGCGCCGCGAACACCCCCCAGGGCAGAAACAGGATCAGGTTCAGGATAAACTGGATCAGCAGCCCCTGGGTGCTGCCCACCCCATACACGGCGGCCATATACAGACAGCGGCCGGGCAGCAGGTTATGGAAATCCGCGCCGCCGTCCGCGATGAAAAACAGGATGTATACAAGAACACTCAAATATACCACGGCCGCCGCCGTCATGGCCCCGGGCCTGCGGCGGGCGATCCGCCAAAAGAGCAGCAGAACCGCCCCGCTGAGCGCCAGCAGAATGGGCAGGACGCTGATCAGGTCGTCCAGGTAGCTCCCATAAATCGCCATAGGTTGCCTCCATAAGAAATGAATGCAGGGAGACCGGAACCTTCCGGCCTCCCGCTATAAGGATTAAACATTATACTTAGAGGAATTGTTCACATAGATGCCGCTTCCGGATAACATCTTATAGCCGCTATAATGTTGAACCCTAACGTAGTATTTGGTGCCTGCGGTAAGGCCGCTTACCGTCCACTTTTTGTTAATCACCCCATCGGAATCGGAATCTTGAGAAAGCGTCGCGACTTTCTTGTTGTCAGAGGCCCTTATGATATAAACCTTATAATTTTCTTTACTGCCAGTGCCTCCTTTCAACCACACAAATAATTTACCGGTAGAGGTTGGATAAAAACAGTATCGGGTATTGGTCCAGCTCTTGACGTTTACCAGACTGCCATAATAGGTTCCGTCAGACCAGGACCATACTTTGGTGGGCTTGGAGGTATCGAAGGGCGTGATTCCGGGGCCGTCGGTAAGGTATTCGGAAACCGGGATGTCGGCAAGGGCGCTGCCGCAGAAACTGAAGGTCAAAAGCGCCAAAACTAAAACACTTAGAATCTTCTTCATGATGATAACCTCCTAAATTGTACAGATTTGGCCTGCCAGCGGAAAGAATGAGCTAATTTGCCGCGGCATACTGTTTGTTCCGCTGGGGAATTGACGTACTGCGCATGCGTGTACTCCTATATTTTGTTAATGGCACATGGAGTCACAGTTATGATAATATTTTTTTTGATTGTCGAATATCTCTTGAAAAAATCAATCAAAAATTGTATTATGACGAAAAATAATTGGGGAGTGGGTGAGCATACGGACTTTTGTCGGTGGTTTGAAACACTGTATGAACAGTATTCCGGAAAGCTTATCGCCTACCTTACGGTTTATGTGGGGAAGGGGCAGGGGCTGTTGAAATCCGAAATTGAGGATTGTGTGCAGGAGGTCTTTATTACCGCCTGGGAAAAACGGCGGGAATTGTATGTCCATCCCAATATAGGTGGATGGCTGGTCAAGACAGCCTTTTTCAAGATGGATAATCGAATTATGGCTCACCAGCGCAAGAAAAAGGTTGTGGCGGTTAGTCTGGAACAGCCAATTGGAGATTCGGGTCATGCCTTGGGAGAAATACTATGCTGCCCGGATATGGAAAATCAGGATAAAGAGATGGACGAAACGCTGTTGGAAGCCATAAGGCACAAAGTGAGCGTAGAAGAATATAAATTGCTGTGGGCATACTATAATCCGCGAAGTGACAAGGGAAAGATTAAATCCACGCTGAATCTTTCGGATAGCGGTCTAAAGATGAAGGTAAAACGAATCGTGGATCGACTAAAAAAATCTGAATTTTTTGTTTTTTTCTTGATGTTTATGTGACCTGCGTCCAAGAATATGAAATAAGATAATGGAGAGATAAGAAATGAAGAGTAGGAGATATGTGGATGGATCGAAAGATAGGGTGGAACTTTACAGGATATTTCGGACTCAAACGGAGCTTTCGGAAGATCAGATTAGCTTGGACATTTTAGATGAATGCGCCCAGAGTCTGCTCAGCAAACGGGACAGGCAGAGGATTTTTGTTCAAAAACATCGAATCTGGAGGCGGTTGAAACCGGCTATTTCTAAAATGGAGCGGCCAAAATGCAAGAAAAAAGGGTTCAGGTTGGCTATTGTCCTTTGCGTGGTGTTGTCGTTGGCTTCGGTGGGTTTGGCTTCGGGCATTTTACTTTGGAAGGTTGATGTGAGCTGGGACAATGAAACCTTGTTGCTGAAGATGGACTCCATTCAAGCGTCCGAAGATAGCGACGGTGAGTTTTTCAATTCGCCAAGTGGTTTGAGCGACGAGTTGGATCAGACCATGCGGAAAGAGGGAATCTCCGTACATCTGCCCAGGTGGATTCCCGAACGTTATGTGTACGACGGGGTGGAGGTGGCAGGGCCAGAAGACAGCAAACTTATTGCCGCATTATTTTTAAGTCCGGAAGGGACGTTAACCATGGGGATCGATCAGTCTGTCATAAAATCGGGCAGTGAACTTTC
>DVJW01000142.1 GCA_018716505.1 Candidatus Faecaligallichristensenella faecipullorum
ATGCGGTAGTAGCTCAGTGGTAGAGTGCCACCTTGCCAAGGTGGATGTCGCGAGTTCGAATCTCGTCTACCGCTCCATTTATTTGGTGCCATAGCCAAGTGGTAAGGCAAAGGTCTGCAAAACCTTCACTCCCCGGTTCAAATCCGGGTGGCACCTCCAAAGGGAGCAGCAACTTGTTGTAGGCAGGTTGCTGCTTTTTTATCTGCATGGCGCAAGGGTTCCTATTGCATTATAAGCATTGAATGAAAGCTGATAAAAAACCGCCCTTTTAAGCGATCTTCGCTTAAAAGGGCGATTTGCGTTGATGGGTACGTTATTCAGCCAGAGTCTTGGTGCGGAAGCCGGAGGAGCGGTATTCCTTGCCATTCATAATGGCATAACCCACGATGGTATATTCGGTGTTGGGTTTCAGACTAGGAATGGTGAAGGAAAAGACAGCGCCCTGAACTTTAAGTGAGTCTAGGGGATAATACTGTGATGTTCCGCCAGTTTCTTTGAATATAACACCATAACCGGATACAACCGTGTTGATTGTGTCTTTCACCTTGAGGTCGACATCAATGGAGGTACTGGTGGAACTGGTAAAGTTAGCGCTTATACCCACCTTGTCCGGTACGGCATTTTTGGAGGGTGCGGGAACGAACTCGACCTTGGGGGCAGGCGCGGCCGTCGGCTTCGGACTGGGCGTAACCGTGGCTGTGGGCGCAACCGTAGCCGTGGGTGCGGCTGTGGGCGTGGGCGCAATCGTCGCGGTGGGCTCCACGCTGGGGGTCGTCGTGGGCTTCATGCTGGGCGTGGGGGTAACGGCCGGCTGATTGAGCACCGTGACAACAAAGGAAGCCTTCTTGCCGCCGGTTTTCGTCTTCGCCGTGATGGTGGCCGTTCCCTTTTTCTTGGCCTTGACAACGCCGGTCGAGGTGACGCCCGCCACGCTCTTGTTGCTGCTGACCCAGATGATCGAGGACTGAGCCGTGCTCGGCGTCAGGGTATACTCTATCTGGAAGCGCTCGCCGATCCGCATGGCCTTCTTTCCGGTGGCGTTCAGCCGAATGGAGGTGGGCTTTTTGGGATCCTTGACCCGCACCGTCAGATAGGCGCTCTTCTTGCCCACCGTGGTAACGGCCTTGATCTTGGCGGTTCCTTCCTTTTTGGCGGTGAGCTTGCCCTTGTCCACCGAGACCACCTTGCTGTTGGAGGAGGTCCATTTGACGGTGGAAGAGGCGGTGGCAGGGCTCAGCGTGTGGGAAACGGTCAGCTTTTCACCGATGTTCATGGTGATGGTGCCGGAAGGCGTCAGAGTAATCTTGCTGGGTTTATAGGGGTTGGAAACCTTTACGACCACGCTGGCTTTCTTTTTGCCGCGGGTGGTCATGGCGGTAATCCGGCAAGTTCCTTCCTTTTTGGCGGTGAGCTTGCCCTTGTCCACCGAGACCACCTTGCTGTTGGAAGTCGTCCACTTTGTGGTGGAGGTGGCGGTGGCGGGAGTCAAGGTGCGGGTGATGGTCAGCTTTTCGCCCACATTCATGCGAATGGTGCCGGAAGGACTCAGTTTGATGCCGGTGGGCTCGGTGGGATCGACGACCTTCACGTTGATGCGGTCGGTCCTGCCGCCCCGCACGGTCTTGACGGTGATCTTGCAGGTGCCTTTGCCCTGCGGGACGACGACACCATTGGAAGTCACCTTGGCCACCTTCTTATTGGAAGTGGACCATTTCAGGGAGCTGGCCGCGCCTGCCGGGGAAAGGGTTACGGGAATGGTAAATCTTTCGCCCAGATTGACGGTTACCGAACTGCCCGCATCGATGACGATTTTCGAGGGCACCGGATTTTTGGTGGGTACCGGCGCCGGGGTCTTTGTGGGATTCGCGGTGGCCGTTGATGTGGGCGCCGCGGTCGGGGCTTCCGTGGGATTCGCGGTGGCCGTCGGGGTGGGCGCCGCGGTCGGGGCTTCCGTGGGTTCCGCGGTGGCCGTCGGGGTGGGCGCCGCAGTCGGACTTTCTGCGGGTTCCGCGAAAACAACGCCTGTGGTCAGCAACAACGCAAGCAGAATGCAGATAATTCGCTTCAACTGGATCTTCCTCCTCAAATAATAAGATGTTGTTCTTCTGCACAGCAGTTTGAAACAAAGACGAATGGCAGTATCCCCCCCACTACAGCAACGCATCACCCCTGTCCTGAAAACTTTAAGTATAGTATAATACAGAATCCTAACAATTGAAAGGGTATACAGGAAGAAATTGGCGAAAGTGTGGAGAATTTCGATCAAATATCGCAATAAGGCATGTCAGGCAGAACTATGTTCTCTATATATAGTGGTTGAAGCTTCATAAAGGAGAGATAAAAAATAAGGGCGCGGACACAATCCGCACCCTTTCGCCGGATTACATTTTTTGCGTGTCTCCGTGAGCCTGCATCTGCTCGTTGAGCAGATCGATGTTTCCACAGCCCAGGGTGATCATCAGGTCGCCCGGCTGCCAATGGGCGCGCAAATAGGCCTCGGCATCGTCAAAGGTCGGGGTATGCACCACCTGAATGCCCCGTTTGCGCATGGGTTCCAGCAGCATGGGGGTGGAAATGTCCCCGGGGTCCTTTTCCCGCGCGCCATAAATATCGGTGATGACCACCCGGTCCGCCTCGTCAAAGGTCTTGACAAAGCCGTCGAACAGGGTTTTGGTGCGGCTATAGGTGTGGGGTTGCCATACCGCCCACAAGGTCTTGTGGGGCTGCAATTTGGCGATGTGAATGGCGTTCTTCATTTCGGTGGGGTTGTGGCCATAGTCGTTGTACAGCTTGACGCCGTCCACGATTCCGGTCAGCTCAAACCTGCGATGGGCGCCGGTGAACCGGCCCAGGATTTCGGCTACTCTCTGCATGGGCAGACAGGAAATTTCGGCCGCGCCGATGACCGCCAGGGCGTTTAACAGATTGTGTTCCCCGGGCACCGCCAATTGCACCTCGCACAGCGGATGCCCAAACAAAGTGGCCACAAAATAAGCCCGGCCCAGCTCATCGTATTGAATTTGTTCGGCGCGCAGCTCATTGAAGGGCTCCAGACCATAGGTCCGGGTATGGCAGGAGAGCTGGCCCAACACCCGGCGCACCCGCGCATCGTCGCCCCAACCCAGGCACCAGCCCTCCTCGGGCACCAGGCGGGCGTATTCAAGGAAGGCCTGCTCAATGTGATCGATGTCCCGGTAAAAATCCAGATGATCCTCGTCGATGTTCAAAATCATGGCCAGAGTGGGGTGAAGCTGCAAAAAGCTGGCGTTAAACTCGCAGGCCTCGGCGATGAAGGTGTCGCCATTGCCCAAGAGCGTGCTGCCCCCCAGGGCGGGCAATTCACCGCCGATATGCACGGTGGGTTCCATGCCGCATTCCACAAACACCTGGGCCAGCATGGAGGTGGTGCTGGTCTTGCCATGGGTTCCGCTGATCCCGATGGCCGCGGGATAGGTTTCCATCAGTTGGCCCAACAAAACGGCGCGTTCCATTTCGGGAATGCCCAGCCGGCGCGCCTCCACCCGCTCGGGATTATCTTCGGCGATGGCCGCAGTGTAGACCAGGAGATCCGCGCCGGCGACATTTTCGGCACGATGTCCAATGGCCACCGGAATGCCCTTTTGCATGAGCGCCTCGGTTTTATGGGAGGCGTCGCGATCTGATCCCGTAACGATATAGCCCTTTTGGAGCAAAAGGCCGGCCAGTCCGGACATGGAACAGCCGCCGATGCCCACAAAATGCACATGTTTTCCCACATAGTCTCGGATATGTGCCCGCATGATTCAAACTCCTGTCTGATCGCAAAATTTGCGATGGTCGCGCTTGGAATGGTTCACGATTCTCTAAAACTTATTATACGCCTGTGGCGGGAATCCATCAACCGCGGCATTCCCGGCTTTTCCGTAGCAAAGTAAAAATCCTGTTGAATTGAGGTAAAGCAACGAAAGCATGCTATTCAATTTGACAAAAGTGAATTATAATAGCTTGGATTAAAAAAATATTCGGAATCATACCGGAAAGCGAGGGGCAGAGATTGGACCGCATCAAGCGCAATGAACGACTGGGCGCGATGTCCCGCATATTAACGGCCTCCCCCAACCGCATATTTACGCTGTCACATTTCTGCGAGCTGTTTGGCACGGCCAAATCCACCATCAGCGAGGATATTGACCTGCTCAGCGCCACCTTTGACCAGTTTGAACTGGGGAAGATTACCACCGTGGCCGGAGCGGCCGGGGGCGTGGTATACCGGGCGGCCATGACCCAGCGCGCAAAGGACGAGCTCTTGCTTTCGCTTTCCCAACGGTTATCCCAGCCGGGCAGGCTGTTGCCCGGGGGATTTTTGTATACCTCGGACGTCATGAGCGATTGCGACGCGGCTCAGGGCATGGGCCGGATTTTGGCCGAGCGCTTTTATGAAGCCAGGCCGGATTTTGTGCTGACCATGGAAACCAAGGGCATTCCGCTGGCCATGATGACCGCGCATCATATGGATATCCCGCTGGTCATTGCCCGGCGCGATTCCCGGGCCTATGAAGGGCCGGCGGTGAAGATTAACTTTGTGGCCGGGGGCAGCGGCGAGCGCATTGAGACCATGGCCCTTTCCCGGCGCGCGGTGAAGCCGGGCCAGCGGGCGTTGCTGATCGACGATTTTATGAAGGGCGGCGGAACCCTGCGCGGCATGGTGGACTTAATGCGCGAATTTTCCGTGCAGGTGGCCGGTATCGGGGTGGCCATCGTCACAGCCCAGCCCGAGAAGAAGCGGGTGGAGGGCGCGCAAGCGCTTTTGATTCTGCAAAGCACCGATGAGGAAAGCCGTTCTGCCCAGGTTACCCCGGCCGAATAACCGGCGTACAGAAAGAAAGCTTTGGATTCCCAAGGTTTTTGAGACAAAATTTGCGTAAAATTGTAACGAAGTTTATTGGAAGTCTCTGAAATCAGGCTTCATCGGCCTTTGGGTCGCTTGACAGAACGCCTGTGGAACACTAGAATAGGATTACAGAGATTCTTCCCTCAATAGCGCAAGAATACAGAAAGGCGTGATGAGCGTGGAAAAGCTGGCTTTAATTATGGCGGCGGGCGAGGGCACCAGGATGCTGTCCAACTTGCCCAAGGTGCTGCATGCCGTGTGCGGTCAGCCCATAGTGGAGCATGTGCTGCGCGCGGTGGATTCCGTATGTAAACAGAAAGTTTTAATCGTTGGACATGGCAAGGAACGCATCATGGAAGCCTGCCATGGCCAGGCAGATTTTGTGGAACAACAGCCGGGTGGATGGGGCACGGGTCATGCCATTCGCTCGGCTGCCTCTATGCTGGAAGGCAAAAAGGGCGCGGTGCTGATCACGGCGGGCGATATGCCGCTGGTTTTGCCCGAGACCTATGCCCGGCTGATGAGCGAGGTGGAAAAGGGCTATGCCGCGGCTATGCTCACCGATCATGTGGACAATCCCACCGGCTATGGCCGGGTGGTTCGCGAGAACGGAAAAGTGTGCGCCATCGTGGAACAAAAGGATCTGGTGGGCGAGCAGCATAACATCAAGGAAATGAACGCCTCGGTTTACTGCTTTGACATTGAGGCGCTGCTCTGGGCCCTGCCTCAACTGAAAAACAACAACGGCGCCCACGAATATTATCTTACCGATGTAATCAACATCCTCTATAAAGGCGGCAGGGAGATTACCACGGTTCCGGTATTGGAAAAATCCGAATGTTGCGGCATCAACAACCGCTTACAGCTGGCCCAGGCCGAGCGGGAAATGCGCCGGCGCATCAACGCCCGGCACATGCGCGAGGGCGTGACCATGATTGATCCGGAGGCCACCTACATCGAGCCGGATGTGTCCATTGGGCGGGATACCGTCGTTTATCCCGGATGCGTACTCCAAAAAGGCACGATTATCGGTGAAAACTGTTTGCTTTTGCCCAACTGCCGGATTATGAACAGTGTGGTGGGCGACAATGTCCGCATCGAAAATTCGGTGCTTTTGGACGCCCGTGTGGGGGATGGTTCCACGGTGGGCCCCTTCGCCTATATCCGCCCGGATACCGTGGTGGGGGAAAAATGCCGGGTGGGCGACTTTGTGGAACTGAAAAATTCCAATATTGGAGATGGAACCAAAATCTCTCACCTCACCTATGTGGGCGACAGCGATGTGGGTGAAAAGGTAAACCTGGGTTGCGGCGTGGTGTTTGTCAATTACGACGGCAAGAACAAAAATCGTTCCAGCGTGGGGGACGGCGCCTTTGTGGGCTGCAACGTAAACTTGGTATCACCGGTAAACGTGGGGTCAGACGCGTATATCGCGGCGGGCTCCACCATTACCGAGGATGTGCCCGACGGCGCGATGGCCATCGCCCGGGAAAGGCAAAGCATAAAAGAAGACTGGGTGTCCAAACGAAAGATGGAGGGAAAGCTATGACGTCTCATCGCACGACAATTAAGGTGTTCAGCGGAAATTCCAATCCGGAACTGGCCGAGCAAATCGCCAATCAACTACACTTGCCGCTGGGCAAGGCCGAGGTGTCGCGCTTTTCTGACGGGGAAATTTCCTGTCAGATTCAGGAGACTGTACGCGGTTATGATGTGTTTATCGTGCAGTCCACGTCCGATCCGGTCAACGATCATCTGATGGAACTGTTGATCATGATCGACGCCTGCCGCCGGGCGTCCGCCGGCCGCATCACCGCGGTCATTCCGTACTATGGGTATGCGCGTCAGGATCGCAAGGTTCATGCCCGTGACCCCATCAGCGCCAAGCTGGTGGCTGATTTGATTACCACTGCGGGCGCCCACAGGGTGTTGACCATGGACCTGCACGCGGCGCAGATTCAGGGATATTTTAATATCCCGGTGGATCATCTGGTGGGCGCGCCGGTGCTGGCCGCGCATTATCTGGAGCGCCGCTTCGAGGGCGAGGACCTGGTGGTGGTTTCTCCGGATCTGGGCTCGGTTACCCGGGCGCGCAAATTCGCTGAGCGCCTGAACGCGCCTCTGGCCATTGTGGACAAGCGCAGGCCCAAGGCCAATGTCTCCGAGGTCATGAACATCATCGGCGACATCGTGGGCAGGCGCGTGCTGTTGGTGGACGATATGATCGACACCGCGGGCACCATTTGCAACGCCGCCGCCGCGCTGTTGCAGAAGGGCGCCACCGAGGTGTACGCCTGCTGCACCCATGGCGTGTTGTCCGGCCCGGCGCTGGAGCGCATTGAAAACTCGGTGATCAAGGAACTGGTCTGCACCAATACCGTCCGTTTGCCCGAAAACGGCCCGTGTTCCAAGATTCGCCGGATTTCGGTGGCCGAAACCTTTGCCACGGCCATTGAGCGCATCTACGAGGAGCAGCCCATCAGTGATCTGCTGATGATGTAAAACCGCACAATTAAACAGCACAACAGCCGAAGCGGGGGGACCTTATGCGTCTGCCCGCAACGGCATTTTTGGGAAAAACCGAGCAAACGGAGGCGCTATGTATATTATCGTTGGCCTGGGCAATCCGGGCAGTCAGTATGAGCACACCCGCCACAACGTGGGTTTTGACGTTGTGAATATCCTGTCCCAAAGCCATGATATCCCCCTGAACCGCTCAAAATTTAAGGCCCGGTATGGCGAGGGGCATATCGGCGGCCAAAAGGTGGCGTTGGTTCAGCCCCAGACGTTCATGAACCTGAGCGGGGAATGCGTGGCGGAGCTCATGAACTGGTATAAGGAAGAGATGAGCCACCTGGTGGTGGTGTATGACGACATCGACCTGCCCGAGGGCAAGCTGCGCGTGCGGGCCAAGGGCAGCGCGGGCACCCACAACGGGATGCGCAATATCATTGCGTTGCTGGGCCGGGACGATTTTCCCAGGGTTCGGGTGGGCATCGGGCGACCGCCCGAGGGATGGCAGCTGGCCGACTATGTGCTTTCGCGCTATATGACCCAGCAGCAGCGCGAAGGGGCTTTGGAAAGCTATCAAAAGGCGGCCCGGTTGGTGGAAATCTTGATTCGCGAGGGCGTGGAGAGCGCCAGCTGTCAGGCGGGCAGCTTATAAGATCACGTCAGGGAGGTAGGCATGGCGGAAGTCAAGCGAAAAAAAATCGACGCGCTGGGGTGCCTGTTTGCCCCGCTCAATGAAATGCCCATCTTTAAGGAGATGGCCGAGGCCACCCGAAACCCGGGCTGCTACGCCATGTATGGGCTGGACGACAGCCAAAGGCTGCATGTGCTGGCCGCGCTTCAGCGGGTGAGCCGGCGCATGCTTTTGGTGCTCGCGCCCAACGACAGCGCGGCCCAGCGCATGGCCGACGACCTGAGCGTGTTTTTGGCCGGCCAGGTCATGGTATTCCCGGCCAGGGAAATTTCCTTTCATCAGGTGGCGGCCAGCAGCCGTGAGCTTTCAGCCAGAAGGCTGGAGGCCCTGGGCGCCGCGGCTTCGGGCAGGTTGAGGGCTTTGGTCTGTCCGGTGGAGGCGCTGCTTCATCGTTTGATGCCGGTTAAGCTGTTTCAGAACGGGCTGATTGCCCTTCAGGAGGGCCAGCAAATAGAGCCGGCCCGGCTGATGGAAAAGCTGATCCAGGCCGGATACAGCCGGGTGGATCGGGTGGAAAGCCGGGGACAGTGCGCCCTGCGGGGCGGCATATTGGATGTGTATCCGGTGGGCCAGCCCAGCGCCCTCCGGCTGGAATTTTTTGACGATGAAATTGATTCGCTGCGCGATTTTGACGTGATGACCCAACGTTCGGTGGCCCGGCGCACCAAGGCCCTCTTATACCCGGCCAGCGAGGCGCTTTTGGATCAGGAATTGGCCGATCTGGCGGCCGGACGGTTGGAAAAGGCCCTGGCCGATGGACTGGGCAGCCAATTCAAGCGCACCGATGTGGTGGATGAGCTGCCCCCATGGGAGGAGGACGACGAGGACGAGCTGCCCGATTTGCAGACCATGCAGCGCCAAAGCGAGCAAAAGGGCACCATGACCTCCATCTTTGGCGCCCATGCCGGTCAGAGCCTGCTGCAGCGCAATTTTGAAAGGCGAATCGAACAGCTGAAACAGCTTCACGCCTTCGACGGCATGGAGGCGTTGATGCCCATCCTGTACGATCACACCGACTGCGTGATGGACTATTTAAAAGATCCGTTGGTTATCATGGATCAGCCCGACCGGCTCAGGGAGAGATGCGAAAATCTGACGCTGGAATTTGTGGAGCAGTTCAAGCACGCGGCCGAACAGCAGGAGGCGCTGCCCGTCCAGGGGGGATTGCTGTATGAGTACGACGAGATCCTGGCCCAGCTCAAGCGGGAAACCGTGCTCACCGTGTCCCCGTTCCTGCGCGCCTTTGACGACGTAAAGCCCCAGGCGCTCTTCAAATTCGAAGGCATGGGCGCGGCGGGCTATCAGAGCAATTTAAGGGAACTGGCCCGGGATATCGGAAAATGGCGCAAGGACGGCTGGCGCATCGCGCTCATGGCCGGAGGCGTGGCGCGCGGCCAGCGGCTGGAGCGCAACCTGGAAGAGCTGGATTGCGCGGCGGTATTCTGGGAGGAGCCGCCCTACGCCCTGGATGCCGGGCGTCCGGCGATCTTGCCCTATGGGATCAACCGGGGCTTTCTCTATCCGGATATCCGTCTGGCCGTGGTTTCCGAGAGCGATATTTACGGGGTGGGCAAGCAGAAGAGCCGGGTTCGCCACACCCGGGGTCAAAAGCTGGAGGCCTTTACCGACCTGAATGTGGGCGACTATGTGGTGCATGAAAACCACGGCATCGGCCAATACATGGGCACGGTGCGGCTGCAAAGCGACGGGACCTACCGGGACTATCTGTATATTCGCTATCAGGGCAGCGATAAGCTGTATGTGCCCACCGACCAATTGGATCGGGTGCAGAAATATATCGGCGCGGATGGCGCAACCCCTAAAATCAACAAGCTGTCGGGCAACGAATGGCAGAAGCAAAAGGCCAAAGTCAAGGCCGGGATTCAGCAGATTGCCGGAGATCTGGTCAAGCTGTACGCCGAGCGCCAGGCGGTGCGCGGCCATGCCTTTCAGCCCGATACCCCTTGGCAGCGCCAGTTTGAGGACAGCTTTCCCTATGAGGAGACCCCGGATCAGCTGCAGGCCATTGAAGAGATCAAGCGCGAC
The DNA here is from genome assembly GCA_018716505.1 of Candidatus Faecaligallichristensenella faecipullorum. Classification (GTDB taxonomy): domain Bacteria; phylum Bacillota; class Clostridia; order Christensenellales; family Aristaeellaceae; genus Faecaligallichristensenella; species Faecaligallichristensenella faecipullorum. The sequence goes on from DVJW01000142.1 coordinate 10,122, forward strand.
ATGGAAAAGGACAGCGTGATGGACCGGCTGCTGTGCGGGGATGTGGGCTATGGAAAGACCGAGGTGGCGTTGCGGGCCATCTTTAAGTGCGTCATGGACGGCAAACAGGCCGCGCTTCTGGCGCCCACCACCATTTTGGTTCAGCAGCATTTCACCACCATTCAAAAGCGATTCGCCGGCTTCCCGGTGCGCATTGAAATGCTGAGCCGGTTCCGCACCCCGGCCGAACAAAAGCGCATTTTAAACGCCCTGAAGATGGGGGAGATCGACGTCATTATCGGCACCCACCGGCTGCTGGCCAAAGACGTGGTGTTCAAGGATTTGGGCCTGCTGGTGGTGGACGAGGAACAGCGCTTCGGCGTTCAGCACAAGGAATCCATCAAGCAGCTCAAGCGCAGCGTGGATGTGCTGACGTTGTCGGCCACCCCGATTCCCCGAACCCTGCATATGTCCATGGTGGGCATTCGGGATATGAGCATCCTGGAGACCCCGCCCGAGGAGCGCTATCCGGTGCAGACCTATGTGGTGGAATACAGCGACAGCCTGGTGCGCGACGCCATCCTGCGGGAGCTGTCCCGGGAGGGCCAGGTGTATGTGTTGTACAACCGGGTGCAGAGCATCGAGCGCTATTACGCCCATTTAAAGCGGCTGGTGCCCGAGGCGCGCATCGCGGTGGGCCACGGCCAGATGCGCGAGCATGCCCTGGAGGATGTGATGCTGGATTTTTACGAGGGCCAGTATGATGTGCTGCTGTGCACCACCATCATTGAATCCGGATTGGATGTGCCCAAAGCCAACACCTTGATCGTGTGCGATGCCGACCGGTTTGGATTGGCTCAGCTGTATCAGCTAAGGGGCCGGGTGGGGCGATCCAACCGGCTGGCCTATGCCTATCTGACGGTGGCGCGCAACAAGGTGCTCACCGAGACCGCGGAAAAGCGCCTGAGCGCCATACGCGATTTCACCGAGTTTGGCTCGGGCTTCCGCATCGCCATGCGCGATATGGAAATCCGGGGCACCGGCAACCTGTTGGGCGCCGAGCAGAGCGGGCATATGTCCAATGTGGGCTATGATATGTATGTAAAGCTCATCGAACAGACCGTCAACGAGTTCAGGGGCGTGGCCGATCCGGCGGATATTGAGACCCGCGTTGAGCTTCGGGTGGACGCCTACCTGCCCGCGGACTATGTATCCAACGATCAGCTGCGCATTGAGGTCTATAAGCGCATCGCGAGCATACGGGATAAGGAATCCCGGGAGGACGTGCTGGAGGAACTGGTGGACCGCTTCGGCGACCCCACCCGGCCGGTGCTGAATTTGATCGATGTGGCGCACCTGAAGGGGCTTGCCAACCGGCTGGGCATCGAAAATGTGGTGTTCCGCCAAAACCAACTGGTTATGACCTTCTCTCAGTATGCCAGCCTGGATATCAACCGGCTTATGGAGGCCATAAAGCCCTTCTCCAAGCATTTGAACTTTACCGCCAAGCTGCCGGCGCACCTCTCTTACCGGGAGGTCAACAAGTCGCTGGAGGAAATGCTTCGGCATGTGGTTCCGGTCATGGAACGGGTGGTGGATCAGACCCTGGCCGGGGATCAGGGCCAAGCCGATCAATAATTGGGAAAGCGCAGCCGCCTGGAGACGGGCGGCCGCTTTTTTCATATCCCCGGGAGTGAATTGGGGCTTGAACCCGTCATGCCTCCATGGTATCATAGGAGACAGCGACGATTCATGTTCCTCTAAAAATGAAATGGATATTCGGCGCCCTTGGGGCGGATTAGATTACTGCGGAAGGAAAGCAATATGCAAAAACAGCCAAGAGAGGCGCGCGGCTTTTTGCCCGTGACCATGGAGGAGGTACGGGAGCGGGGTTGGGACCGGCCCGACTTTGTATATGTGACCGGCGACGCCTATGTGGACCATCCCTCCTTTGGGTTGGCGATTATCTCCCGGGTATTGGAGCGGGCCGGCTATCGGGTGGCCATGCTGCCCCAGCCCGATTGGACCAGCGCCCAGGCCTTTACCGCCTTTGGCAGGCCCAGGTTGGGCTTTTTGGTCACGGCCGGGGTGATTGATTCCATGGTCAACCATTATACCGCGGCGAAAAAGCGGCGCAGCAAAGATGTCTATTCCCCGGGCGGGGAAGGGGGCCACCGGCCGGATCGGGCCACGGTGGTGTACTGCAACCGCATTCGGGAGGCCTATAAGGACGTGCCCATCTTGATCGGCGGTGTGGAGGCCTCGCTCAGGCGGTTCGCCCATTATGACTATTGGGACGACCGGGTGCGCAATTCCATTTTGGTGGACAGTTGCGCGGACGTGCTGATGTTCGGCATGGGGGAGCGCACCATCCTGCGGCTGGTGGATCTTCTGGAAAAGGGCGTGCGGCCCGAGGCCATCCGCCTGCCCGGAACCTGCGTCATGACCCGGGAGGTGCCCGAGGGCTATCTGGAAATCGAGGGTATGCCCCTGGTGGCCCGGGATAAAGCGGCCTACGCCCGGGCGTTTAAAGTGCAGTACGACGAGCAGGATCCGGTGCGCGGGCACGGGATCTGTCAAAGGCACGGCGATCGCTATCTTTGCCAGAACCCGCCGGCCATGCCCCTGTCCACCCAGGAGTTGGACCGGACTTATGCGCTGCCCTACATGCGCGCCTGGCATCCCATGTACGACGAAAAGGGCGGCGTCCCGGCCCTGGAAGAGGTTCAGTTTTCCATCGCCGCCACCCGCGGCTGCTTTGGAGCCTGCAATTTCTGCGCGCTGACCTTTCATCAGGGGCGCATTGTGACGGCCCGAAGCCATGCCTCGGTGTTGGCCGAGGCCAGGAAGCTGACCACTTTGCCGGGATTCAAGGGCTATATCCACGACGTGGGCGGGCCCACCGCCAACTTCAGACGGCCGGCCTGTGACAAACAGCTGAAAAGCGGGGCCTGCAAAAACCGGCAATGCCTGTATCCGGATGCCTGTAAAAATTTGAAGGTGGATCATCGGGAGTTTGTGGATTTGCTCCAGGAGATGCGCAGAATCCCCAACATCAAAAAGGTCTTTATCCGCTCGGGCATCCGCTTTGACTATTTGCTCAAGGATAAGGACGACGCCTTTTTTAACGAATTGGTCAAACATCATATCTCCGGCCAACTCAAGGTGGCTCCGGAGCATGTGAGCCCGGCCGCGCTGGACGCCATGGGCAAGCCGCGCCATCAGGTATATGAACGGTTTGTGGAAAAATATCAGGGCATCAACGAGAAGTTCGGCATGAAGCAGTTCTTGGTGCCCTATTTTATGTCCAGCCATCCGGGATGCACGCTCAAGGACGCGGTGGAGCTGGCCCTGTACATCAAGAGCACCGGGCGCAGGCCCGAGCAGGTACAGGATTTTTACCCCACCCCCGGCACCTTGTCCACGGCCATGTTCTATACCGGGCTGGATCCCAGGAACATGAAACCCATTTATGTGCCCCGGGATCCCCATGAGAAGGCCATGCAGCGCGCCCTGATGCAATATTTCAATCCGGTAAATCACGATTTGGTGCGCGAGGCCCTCAAGAAGGCGGGGCGGAGCGATCTGATCGGCTTTGGCAAGGACTATTTGGTTCCGCCCCGGCGCATATCGGGAAAGGGCCAGGCGTTTTCGGCGGAAAGGAAGGGCGGCCGGACGGACAGGGAGAAGGCCGCTGCGTATGGAAAGAAAAATCACCGTCCAAAGGGCGCGGGTCATGACCCGATGGCCAGGCGAAGGAAAGGATGAGCGGAATGTTTCAGGTAACGGTAAACAGTGGAAATAAATCGGTGTGTGTCCAGGCCCAGGCGGGGGAACGGCTGATGGAGGTCATCGAGCGGGCGGGCGTCACCCTGTCCGCGCCCTGCGGCGGCCGGTGCTTTTGTGGAAAGTGCGGGGTGCGCGTTCAGGGCGAGACCGGGGAAATTCATTCGGCCGAGCGCAAATTTTTGAGCGAGGAGCAGATTGCCAGCGGCCACCGGTTGGCCTGCGCCGCCCATGTGATGAGCGATCTGACGGTATGGGCCCAGGATGTGGGGGATCAGGCCGAGATTCTCTCCGCCGGCGGTCAGGGGGAATTAAAGCGCATCCATCCTTCGGTGAGGCTGATTCCGGTTCAGGTGGAGGCGGCCACCCTTCAAAATCAGCAGAGCGACGCCGAGCGGCTTTTAAAGGCGCTGAACCTGCCTGAGGCCCATTTGAGCCGGCGGGTGTTGGCCAGCCTGCCGGATAAACTGCGCGGAGAAGAGGCCCTGGGCGCGGTGGTGTTCCAGGATCGAGAGGTGCTGGATCTGTGCAGCCTGAAGCGCGGGGTCTTTGGGGTGGCAGTGGACATCGGAACCACCACCATGGTGGCCTATCTGATGGATCTTTTGACCGGCGAACAGCTGGAGGTGGAGTCCATGCTCAACCCTCAGCGGCCTCATGGGGCGGATGTCATCAGCCGGACGGATTACACCATCGACCGGCCCGAGGGCCTGAAGCAGATGTCCGAACTGGTCTGCTCGGCCATTGAGTCCATGACCAGAACCATGCTGAAGCGGCGCGGATTGGATGAGAACTCGGTGTATCACATCCTGTGCGTGGGCAATACCATCATGATGCACCTGCTGTGCGCGCTGCCTGCCCGCTATATCGCCATGACCCCCTTTGTGCCCGCCTATGCCCGGAGCTTTTCGCTGCCCGCGGCCGAGCTGGGCATGAAGCTCAAAAACGCCATGCTCACCGCCGCCCCTTGCGTGGCCGGGTATATCGGCGCGGACACCCTGGGCGCGGTGCTCAGCTGCGACATGGATCAAAAGGATGGCGTGGCGCTGATGATCGACATTGGCACCAACGGAGAAATCGTGCTGGGCGGAAAGAATCGCATGGTGTGCTGTTCGGCGGCGGCCGGTCCGGCCTTTGAGGGCGCGCATATCCAGTGCGGCACCGGCGGCGTGCCCGGCGCGGTGGACAGTGTGAAAATCGAGGACGGAACGGTGCGGGTGACCACCATCGGGGGACAGGCGGCCCAGGGCATCTGCGGAAGCGGGCTGGTGGATGCGGTTTCCGAGATGAAAGATCAGGAAATCATGGATATGACCGGACGCATCGATGAGGATGAAATGCCTGAGGAATATGAGTCGCGCTGCTTTGACCTGGATGGGAAGCCGGCCTTCTCGCTCACCGGACAGGGAGAGGACGGGGTATTCATCGCCCAAAAGGATTTGCGCGAGGTTCAATTGGCCAAGGGCGCCATTGCCGCGGGCATTGAGGTGCTGATGAATCAGCTGGGCGTGGAATTTAAGGATATCGAGGCGCTGTATCTGGCCGGCGGCTTTGGCAACTACATCGACAAGCACAGCGCCTGCAACATTGGGCTTTTGCCCCCCGAATTGGAGGAGCGCATCGTGCCCATCGGCAACGGAGCGGGAGCGGGCGCCCAGCGCATGCTGTTGGATGAAGATTATCTGAAGCGCGCCGAAGAGATTCGCCGGCGCATGGAATATATCGAGCTTTCGGCCCGGCCGGATTTCCAGGATTTGTTTGTGGATCACATGTTGTTCGAATAGTCAAGAGAAATGCCCCTGCGTCCAAGCAGGGGCATTTCTTAACGCTTTTGAGCCTTTAGGCTGCGCTGCATATCCTGATATCCAATGAGTACAGTCCACACATAGGCACAGGTCTTGGGGATCATCAGCATGCCGATTAAAGGATAGGCGTCGGCGAACAACACCACCGGTATGTAAAAGGCAAAACTGAGCACAATGGTCAGCCACATATGCCGGAAGGCCTGATCGTTGCGCGAACGGCTGCTCTTAAAGAACAACACGATAATCAGCACGCCCAACAGGGCAAAAGGCAGGTTGCGGTAAATTCCCCAGGAAAGCGGAGCGTCGGGTGAAGTCCATTGGTTTTGAGGCGCAAGGCAAAGGGCTACCCGCAGGATGGCCAGCGCCCAAACGGCCAAAGTCAGCGGACGTTGCCCTTGAATTTGATACCGCAGACGCCAAACCTGATAGAGCAACACATAAAAGGCGGTCATGGTAATGAAAGTGATGAATTTGCCGATGCCCAGCGCGGCTGTATAAGAATCCAGTCCGGTGGTGCATAGCGCCAGCGCGCGGGGAACCAGGTGAAAGGCGTCGCCAAACCCCAGCGTCAGGGCCATGATACCGAAAAGCCGGAATTGGCGGCTGTCCGAGCGGCGCACCATAAGAAAGCCCAGGGTGATAACCGTCGTCAGATACACCGCGTCAAAAAGGGTTTCCATAATAGCCTGCATGGATTTTCCTCCTGATTGAATGTTGTTCAAATTTGTTCTATGAAGAGCCTGCCCTTTGGCTGTTCATTGGGCATAGAGCAGCCGGTTCAAAACGGTCAAAAGTGAATCACAGTCGTTTTTTTGCAGCACCAGCGAACCCAATATATGATCGAGACAAAAGTCAATAAAAGTTTGAACTTCGGTCGGTTCTTTAAGCAAATCCGGACGGACGCAAGCATCCTGGGTTAAAACAGACGTCATTTTTTGCCGGATCGTATCCAGGTAATGCTCCATGACCTCGGTTCCGCGGGCCCGTTCCGAGGCGGCGAAATTCAGCGAATGGGCGGCGAAAAAGTTGGGATAGGCTGCGCTGCCCAAGCGGATTTGGGTGTAGAACGCCTGAATAAAATCTGTAAAGCGTGGATGCTCGGGAAAGGGCGCGTCCAACTGAAAAATCGATCCCCAGATTTCCTGAACGCTTAAGGCCACCAGCTCGGCCTTGTTGGGAAAATAGTTATAGACCGATCCCACCGATATGTTACAGGCCTGGGCCACTGCGCGTATGCTCAGGGCTTGGATTCCCTTTTCGTGGCAGATCGAAAGCGCCGCGCGCAGGATTTCTTCTTTTGAGGTTACGACTGTGTTCATTGTTCATCCCTCCAAACTGAACAATGTTCATTTTAAGGGAATTCTCAAGAAAAATCAAGGAGGGAAGTTCAAAATTAACCAAAGAAAAAGAGAGAGGATAAAGAACACGGGAAAACATGCCGGTGATCCGGCGATGCTTTCCCGTGTTTGCATTGGATACGCTATAACCGTCTTGATGGGGCAGAAAAAGTTACTTGATAATCAGGCTTTCGCCGGTCATCTCGGCAGGCTTCTCCAGGCCCATCATCTGAAGCAGGGTGGGCGCCAGGTCGGCCAGACGGCCGCCGGTGCGCAGCTCATGCTTGGGCTGCTCCGGGTCCACCACAATCAAGGGAACCGGGTTGGTGGTGTGCGCGGTAAAGGCGCCGCCGGTGGCCGGATCGATCATCTGGTCGGCATTGCCGTGATCCGCTGTAACCAGCGCCTTGCCGCCCATGGACAAAATAGCATCAATTACCTTGCCCACGCACTCGTCCACGGTTTTCACAGCGGCCATAGCGGCTTTCATCACGCCGGTATGGCCCACCATATCGCAATTGGCAAAGTTGAGCACCATCAGGCCGTATTTGCCGGACTTGATACGCTTCACTGCCTCTTCAGTGACCTCGTAAGCGCTCATTTCGGGCTTCAGGTCGTAAGTGGCCACCTTAGGGGAGGGGATCAACGCCCGATCCTCGCCCTCGAAGGGCTGTTCCACACCGCCATTGAAGAAGAAGGTCACATGGGCGTATTTCTCGGTTTCCGCGATGCGCAGCTGGGCGATGCCCTTGTCCGCCACGTAAGCGCCCAGAGTGTTCTTCAATGACTGGGGCTTAAAGGCCACTTCCAGATTGGTGAAGGTGGCGTCATACTGGGTCATGGACACGAAGCTCACCGGTTTATAGCCGCCCATGCGCTCAAAGCCCGAAAACTCCGGTTCGATCAGGGTGCGGGTCAGCTCGCGGGCCCGGTCGGGACGGAAGTTGAAGAAAATAACCGCGTCGCCGGACTCAATCACCGCCACGGGCTTTCCGTCCTTTACGATGACCGTGGGCTCGACGAATTCGTCGGTCTTGCCGTTGTCATAGGACTGCTGCATGGCTTCTTCGGCGCTGGAAGCGGTGATGCCCTGACCGCACAGGGCGTTATAGGCCTTTTCCACCCGCTCCCAACGGTTATCGCGGTCCATGGCATAGTAGCGGCCGCTCACTGTGGCCACCTTGCCGCAGCCGATTTCGGCCATGGTCTTTTCCAACTGCTGAATATAGCCCTTGCCGCTGGACGGGGGCACGTCGCGGCCGTCCATAAAGCAATGGAAGTAGGCGTCTATGCCCTGCTGCTTGGCCAGGCGAAGCAGGCCATAGGCGTGCTCCAGGTGGCTATGAACGCCGCCGTCCGAGCAAAGCCCCATCAGATGCAGCTTGCCGCCGTTTTTCTTGGCCGAGGCAATGGCGTCCAAAAACGCCTTGTTCTCGAAGAAATCGCCGTCCTGGATGGACTTGGTGATGCGGGTCAACTCCTGATACACCACCCGGCCCGCGCCGATGTTGGTGTGGCCCACTTCGCTGTTGCCCATCTGGCCGTCCGGCAGGCCCACGTCCAGGCCCGAGGCGCCGATGGCCGTGTGGCAATATTTTTCCTTCAGCGCGTCGATGTTCGGGGTGCCCGCCTGATAAATCGCATTGCCCTCGTGGTTGGGATTGATGCCAAAACCGTCGAGGATAAGAAGCGCGGTAATGCTCATGATTGTCCTCCTGATTAGTAGTTCACGACCTGGGAGAAGTCCACGGCCTTCAAGCTGGCGCCGCCGATCAGGCCGCCGTCGATTTCGGCCTGGGCCATCAGGCCCTTGACGTTGGCGGGCTTCATGCTTCCGCCGTACTGGATGCGCACCTTTTCGGCGGTCTCCTCGCCGAACTGGGCGGCCACCGCGCGGCGAATCACGCCAATGGTCTCGTTGGCCTGCTCGTCGGTGGCGGTCTTGCCGGTTCCGATGGCCCACACCGGCTCATAGGCGATGACCACCTGGGCGGCCTGCTCCGCGGTCAAACCGGTCAGGGCCATCTGGGTCTGATAGGTGACCAAAGTGTCGGTGTAGCCGGCTTCGCGCTCATCCAGCATCTCGCCCACGCACACGATGGGGGTCAGGCCGGCCTTCACCGCGGCCAAAGTGCGGGCGTTGACCGTCTTGTCGGTCTCGCCGAAATACTGGCGGCGCTCGCTGTGGCCAATGATCACATACTCAACGCCCACTTCCTTGAGCATCTGGGCGGAAAGCTCGCCGGTATAGGCGCCGCTCTCGGCAAAATGCACGTTCTGGGCGCCCAGCTTGATGTTGGTGCCCTTGATGGCCTCGTGAACCGCGCTTAAGCAAACCGCGGTGGGGCAAACCACCACTTCGCAGGTGGCGTCCTTGACCAGGGGAATCAGTTCCTTGACCAGGGCCACGGCCTCGGCGGGGGTTTTATTCATCTTCCAGTTTCCGGCAATGATGGGTTTACGCATATATAACGCCTCCAATACATAATTTACATTGGGAGTAAGCATACTTCAGGCGACGCGGGAAACCCGCGCCGCCTGAAAAGGTCAAACAAAGCTTATTTGTCGTTCAACGCGGCCACGCCGGGCAGGGTCTTGCCCTCCAGGAATTCCAGCGAAGCGCCGCCGCCGGTGGAGATATGGGTCATCTTATCGGCATAGCCCATCTGCTCCACAGCCGCCGCCGAGTCGCCGCCGCCGATGATGGTGATGGCGTTGGAATCCGCCAGGGCCTGGGCAATGGCCTTGGTGCCCACCGCGAAGTTGGGCATCTCGAAGCAACCCATGGGGCCGTTCCAGACCACGGTCTTGGCCTTCTTGATTTCCTCGGCGAACATCGCCTGGGTCTTGGGGCCGATATCCAGTCCCTCGAAATCGTCCGGGATCTCGCGGCTGTGCACGGTGATGTGCATGCAGTCGTTGCTGAAGGAATCGCCGGCCTCGTTATCCACCGGCAGGAGCAGCTTCACGCCCTTGGCCTTGGCCTTCTCCATCAGCTCCTTGGCCAAATCCACCTTGTCCAGCTCCAGCAGGCTCTTGCCCACCTTGCCGCCCAGGGCCTTCTGGAAGGTGTAAGCCATGCCGCCGCCGATCAGCAACACATCAACCTTTTCCAGCAGGTTGTTGATGACGCCGATCTTATCGGAAACCTTGGCTCCGCCCAGGATGGCCACAAAGGGGCGCTCCGGATTGGACAGCGCCTTGCCCATCACCGACAGCTCTTTGCCGATCAGGAAGCCGGCCACGGCGGGCAGGTAGTGGGCAATGCCCTCGGTGGAGGCGTGGGCGCGGTGAGCGGTGCCAAAGGCGTCGTTGACATAAATGTCGGCCATGGAAGCCAGCTCTTTGGCAAAGGCGGGATCATTTTTCTCTTCTTCCTTATGGAAGCGCACGTTTTCCAGCATGACCACCTCACCGGGCTTGATGGCCGCGGTCAGGCGCTTGGCGTCTTCGCCGATAACGTCTTTGGCCAGCGTAACCGGGCGGCCCAGCTTTTCGCTCAGGCGCTCGGCCACCGGGGCCAACGAATACTTCATGTTAAATTCGCCCTTCGGACGTCCCAGATGAGAGGCCAGGATTACAGCCGCGCCATGGTCCAGAAGATACTGGATGGTGGGCAAGGCCGCGTTGATGCGCGTCTCATCAGTGATGTGCTTGTCGGAGTCAAGCGGCACGTTGAAGTCACAGCGAACGAATACTTTTTTACCGGTTACCTGGATGTCCTCAATGGTCTTCTTGTTCATGGGGCCACACTCCTTAGTCATCATCTTTAATATATAGTACCATATTTGGAAACGAGAGGAAAGAGGGTTTGAGCAATTTCATCTTTTTGCCGGATTTTCACGGCAAAGTTCGCACGCGGTTCAAGGCTTTATCCATGGCGGAGCAGAGCGAGAATGGCCCGCGCCGCCCCCTCATCCATGACCAGAAGCGCGTGATGGTGATGGCGGGCCACGGCCAATATGGCCTCGGCCTTCCGCCTGCCCGCGGCCACCGCGATCACGCTGGGAATCGAGCCGATATGGGTAATATCCAGGCCCAGGCTGGAGGCCTGAACCAGCGGATGCCCCTGGGCGTCGAAATAAACGCCCAAAGCTTCGGCCACCGCGCCGCGCTGGCGCAGAAGCTCCAGCTCACCCTGGCTCATGCGCCGGTGGGCAGCCATATCGTCCGAACGGCCGATGCCCGATAAGAGCACGTTGGCCTTTTTGAGCATATCCATGGGCTCACGGATTTCGGGCAGCTTGCACAATTCGCGCAACGCCTCGCTTCCGATGGAATCGGGCAGATGCAAAAGCCGGTGGGTTCCACCCAATTTATGGGCCAGCTCGGCGGCCAGGGTGTTGGCCTGGGTTTCCACCTTTCGGCCCACGCCGCCCCGGGCGGGCAATACCGTAACGTCCATGGGCGAGCCCTGGGGAAGATAGCGGGCCACTTTGGCGATGGTGCCGCCCCCGGTGACGGCCAATATGCTGCCGTCGCTCAGATAATGGCGCAGTCGGCTGGCGGCCGAACGGCCCACCTCATCCAACACATGCTCATCCTCGTCGGCGTTTCCGGCCACCACCACCACCCGATCCGCGTTCAACAGATGGGCCAGTTGAAGCTCCAGGGCGTTCAGCCCCATGAGCGAACGCACCATTTCCTTTGCGCCCGAGAGCACTTCCGAAGCTGAGCCCGTGAGCACCATGCCCGCCGCGCCCACTTCGATAAATCCATCCCGCCGCAGGGATTCGGAGATGGCGCGCACCTCGCGTTCCGGAATTTGAAGCCGTTGAGCCAAGGCGCGCCTGCCCACCGGTTGCAGCGCGGATATGCGCTCCAACACCGCTGCGCGCTCGCCTAACTGGTGCATCAGATCCGGCGCCAACCGGCTGAGCATCGCCAAGGTGTGATCGTCCACCCGTCCACCTCCATCGGGCGAAATTTGACCCGCATGGTATGAATTGTCCCATACACAGTATAGCGCGCCCGGCCATTTTTTTCAAGCCCATTTTCTTAAATGCCCGGGAAAAAAGGGCGCGAGGCGACAAATTCTGCGCATGGGCGGGATTTCCGTACAGTTTTAACGCAGGGATGATATACTAGCATTTGGCACAGACCCGGCCATATCAATGAAGGACGGGGCAAGACAAACGTGATATGCGGGAACCGGAGAGGTGGTCGTTGCAGAATGGAAATCCTGTCGGTTCAGGAGGTATCCTATCAATATTCGGACGCCGAAGCCGAGGCGGTAAAGGGCGTCTCCTTCGGGGTGGAGGCCGGGGAATTCCTGGCGGTGTTGGGGCATAACGGCAGCGGAAAGTCCACCATGGCCAAGCTGTTTAACGCGCTGTATCAACCTACCAGCGGGAAAATCCTGGTAAACGGCATGGACACCCAGGACGAGGCCCGGCTTTGGGATATTCGAAGTACCTGCGGCATGGTCTTTCAAAACCCGGATAATCAGCTGGTCGCCACCATTGTGGAGGAGGATGTGGCCTTTGGGCTGGAAAACAACGGGGTGGAGCCTGGCGAGATCCGGCGGCGGGTGGACGAGGCGTTGAAGACCGTAGGGATGCAGGATTTTGCGGACGCCGCGCCCCATATGCTCTCCGGAGGTCAAAAGCAGCGGGTGGCTATTGCCGGTGTTTTGGCCATGCGGCCCAAAATCATCGTGTTTGACGAATCCACCGCCATGCTGGATCCCTCAGGACGGGAGGAAGTGTTGAATACGGTGCTGCGCATCAACCGGGAAGAGGGCATTACCATCATATGGATTACCCACTTCATGGAGGAGGCGGCCCGCGCCGGCCGGGTGCTGGTCATGGACGACGGAAAGATCGCCATGGAGGGCGCGCCGCGGGAGGTTTTTACCATGGTGGACAGGCTGAAGGAGATGGGCCTGGACGCGCCGCCCATGGAGGAGATGGGGCGCAGGCTCAGGGCAAAGGGGATTCCTTTGAAAGAGGGCATACTGACCGTTGAAGAAATGGGGGCTGAACTGTGCCGATTGTGCTTGAAGAATTGAGCCATGTGTATATGGAGGGCAGCCCGTTTGAATCGGTTGCCCTGGATAAGGTTTCACTGACCATAGAGGATGGCGAGTTTGTTGGCCTGATCGGCCATACGGGCAGCGGAAAATCCACCTTGGTTCAGCATTTAAACGGCCTGCTCAAGCCCACCTCCGGAAAAATCACGGTGGACGGATTGGACTTGAGCGATAAAGAGACCGATATGCGCGAGGTGCGCCGCCGGGTTGGATTGGTGTTTCAATACCCGGAATATCAGCTTTTTGAGGAAACGGTGCGCAAGGATATTGCCTTTGGACCGGGCAACCTTGGAATCAATGGAGAGGATCTGGAGGCGCGGGTGCGCTTGGCTGCCGCCCAGGTGGGGTTGGAGGAAGAACTGCTGGATAAATCCCCCTTTGAGCTCTCCGGGGGTCAAAAGCGCCGGGTGGCCATCGCCGGAGTGCTGGCCATGCAGCCCAAAGTGCTGGTCCTGGACGAGCCCACCGCCGGACTGGATCCCAAAGGACGGGAGGAGCTCATTGACCTTATGCGGTCGCTCAACGCAAGCGGGGTCACCTTGGTCATGGTTTCCCACAGCATGAACGATGTGGCGCGGCTTTGCAGCCGGGTTTTGGTGATGAACCACGGCCGTCTGGCGTTGAGCGGCAGCGCGGGCGAGGTGTTTTCCCATGGGAAAGAGTTGAAGGAAATGGGTCTGGGGCTGCCCGACGGGGCCCGCCTGGCTGCGCTGCTGAGAGCGCAGGGCTGGGCGATTCCCGATACGGTCTATAAGTTCGACCAGATTGAGCCCTTGATTGAGCAAAGGCTGTTGAAGGGGGGAAGGCAGGAATGCTGAGCAATATCACGGTGGGCCAGTATTTTCCGGGCAATTCCCCGGTACACCGCATGGACCCCAGGGCGAAAATCCTGTTGACCGTCGCTTTGATCGTGCTGATTTTCGTGGCCCAAGGATTCGTGGGCTATGCGCTGATCGCTCTGTTTGTGCTGGGCGTGACCCGGCTTTCGGGCATCAATCCCAAATTTCTGCTCAAGGGCCTCAAGCCGATTTTGTTTATCATCGCGTTTACCCTGATTCTCAACCTGTTCTTTTATCAGGGCGAGACCGTGCTGGTTCAGCTGGGTTTCATGCGCATCACCCTGGAAGGGGTGTACTACGCGGCCTATATGGCGGCGCGCCTGGTGCTTTTGGTCATGAGCACCCAGATGATGACCTTGACCACATCGCCCATCGCCCTGACCGATGGGCTGGAATCGCTGATGAAGCCGTTGAGCCGGTTGGGTTTTCCGGGGCACGAACTGGCCATGATGATGTCCATTGCCCTCAGGTTTATTCCCACCCTCCTGGAGGAAACCGACAAGATCATGAAGGCTCAGACCGCCCGGGGCGCGGATTTTGAAAGCGGAAATCTGATCAACCGGGCCAAGGCCATGGTGCCGCTGTTGGTGCCGCTCTTTGTGAGCGCGTTCCGGCGGGCGGATGATTTGGCCATGGCCATGGAAGCGAGATGCTATCGCGGGGGAAACCAGCGCACCCGCCTGAAGGTATTGAAGTTCAGCAAGCTGGACGGGTATGCGGCCTTGATGACGGCGGGATTGTGTGCGCTGGTTTTGCTGGAGCGGCTGATGCCATGGGCATAAGAAGGATGCGCAGGGTGCGCTTGATTGTGGAATATGACGGAACCGGCTATTCGGGTTGGCAGCGCCAGATCAACGCCGTCAGCGTTCAGCAGCGGCTGGAGGAAGCCATTGCCCGCTTAACCGGCCAGGTGGTTTCGGTGGTGGGCTCCAGCCGCACCGACGCCGGAGTTCACGCCCTGGGCTTGAACGTGCATTTTGACACCGACAGCCCGGTGCCCGATGAGAAGTTCAGCTACGCGCTCAATACCATGTTGCCGCCGGATATACGGGTGCGGGCTTCCATGGCCGCCCCCGAGGGATTTCATGCCCGGTTCGGGGCCACCGGCAAGGTTTACCGTTATCTGATTTATAATTTTCCCCACGCCGGAGCGCTGAACCGGAACACCCATTGGCATGTGATGCTGCCGCTGGACGTGGCGGCCATGCGCCGGGAGGCGGCGCTTATGGTGGGGGAGCACGATTTCAAGGCCTTTGCGGCCAGTGGATCCATCGTGAAGGATACGGTGCGCACCATCTACCGGTGTCAGGTGGATGCCCGGGGCCATGAGGTGCGCGTCATGGTGTATGGAAACGGTTTCTTATATAATATGGTGCGCATTCTGGCCGGAACCTTGGTCGGAGTGGGCGAAGGCAAGCTGGCCGAGGGCGCGATTCGCCGGGCCATTGAGAGCGGGGACCGGCTGGCACTGGGCATGACCGCTCCGGCCCATGGGCTCACGCTCATGAGGGTGTTCTATGGAGACGGCGACGCAGCCGGCGATTATTTTGAGCAATGGATATAGCGTTCGAACGGTGTTTTGGAGGTTGATGTGGGCGGTTGGTTTTATTCGGGTCTGTTGGGCGGAAAAATAGCGGTGGAGGTCAGGGAAGTCCATGTAAGCCGGTTGCCTCGCGGCCTTGAGGGGAAGAAGATCGCGTTTTTGAGCGATGTACACGCGGGGTGGATGTTTCCGGCCAAGCGGGTGGCACAAGTGGTTCGGGAGATTTCGGCATTGGAGCCGGATTTGTTGCTCATTGGCGGAGACCTGGCCGAAACCAGACAGAACGAATTGAAGGTCATTCAGGCGTTGGGCACGATACCGGCGCCCCTGGGCCGCTATGCGGTATTGGGCAACAACGACAGCCAGCGCTTTATGGGCGCCGGGCGACGCCAGCTTCGGCAGGCCATGGAGCGCAGCGGAATTTCGCTTCTGGTCAACGAGCGGGCCGAGATCGCCATGGAAGGGGCTAAGTTAACGGTTGTGGGGCTGGACGAGATGAAATATGGCCGGCCCCGGACGGAAGGCCTGTTTGCCGGAATGGGTGAGGAAAACTTTTGTGTGTTGCTCAGCCACTATCCCCAGATGGCGGTGGCGGTCGCCCAGAGCGGCGCAAATCCAGAACTCCAATTGGCGCTGTGCGGCCATACCCATGGGGGACAGTTCCGGCTTGGCAAGCTGACCCCTTATGCGGTGGGCTATGAGCGGAAGATGCGCACCGGAGGGCTTTCGCTCGTGCATGGATGGCGCCGGATAGGGCAAACCTGGATCCTGGTCAGCAACGGACTGGGAACCAGCAGTTTGCCGCTTCGAATCGGTGCGCAGCCTCAGATTCATAAAATTATTTTGCGGACAGAAAAAAATCATGGATAAACCGGGTGTTCGCCTTGACTGTTCGGGGGATTTGATTGTATAATCAGTCTGTGCCTGAGCAAAATAGGTCAGGACGCTGAAAAGCGAATATATCCTGGGGTGTGCGCCACGCTGTTGTTTTTACCCACATCATCACAAAAGGATTCCGGGTCGGTCTATGGATGTCAAGCCCTCGTAGTCTAGGGGAAGGCAGTAAGTAGCCGCAGGTCTCCGCCCTGCCAGAGCGGCGGGTGAAAAAACGCAGCGAACGGCACTCATGGGATACTTTCCGAGACTTTGGTCTCGGATTTTTATTTTTGGACGCAAAAAAGCCCCGCACACGGCGGGGATAGAATTAAAAATTGGCGGATGCTTCAATGGGGTTTTCCTTTGCGTATTCCAGTAGGGCATTCATGATATACACCGCGGCAACGCACAACAATACACCCAATATGGAAAGAATTATGCCAGCCAGCGCAATTCCCTGGCGTTTTTCGGAGCGTCGCCGGGCAAAATAGCCCAACACAATGCCTGTCAGACCGGCCACAACCCCGAAAATGTTGAAAATTGGATGTCCTAAAGAAATGAGAATGGACAGAATACCCAGGATGAGCGAGGCCAGGGCCATGAAAAAACCTCCCCGAATATTTTTATTGTTTCATCATATCGGCTTTTGAAGAAAAAGTCAAGGGAAGAAGGGTGAGGCGATTGAAATGGCCCCGGGATTCAATGGGCTATGGAGCCGGTTGGGGGAGAGAAGCCTGCAAAAAGGGGATTCCGCATCCACGGTACGGAATCCCCCTTCATTATAGATTATCAAGGCAGCCTTTGAAAAGGCGGGAAATGGTGCGGCCGACTTATTTCCATTTTTCAATGCGCTTGACCACGGCCTTGGCGGTTTCCTCATCCCGGATGCCCTCGATGCCCGCAAACCACACGCCCTCGGGGCGCAGCGTCTCAAAGACCAGATCCAACTCGTCCAAGGTGCAGAACAGCTGAATGCCCTTATGGGCGGCCTGGATTTTCTGATATACCTTGACCCAGCGCGCATAGCCTTCATTGCCCGCGCCGCAGACCCACTGTATGGCGTTCAGCTGAGGAATTTCCAACAGGGAATCCAGATGGCGCAGCGCACCCGGTCCATCCAGGTGATAGATGGAACGCTCGTAGAAGCAGCATTCCTGGGCAATGCCCGGCAGGAAATATTCGTCGAACATGGCCTTGCTGATCATGCAGGAGAAGTCATTGGAAGGAATGCCAAAGGTGCCGTCATGAACCAGCGGGGTCCATGCGGTGATGGGCATACCGGCCTCGCGCAACAGATTGTAAAACACGCCATAGGCCGCGTAGAAGTCGGGCATGCTGCGCTTGAGCATTTCGCTCACCCATTCCGGGTTTTCGATCATATCCAGGGCCAGATTTTCCGGGTCGCGCAGCGCGGCCACATGATCTCCGCCCGGATGGAGATCCGTCATGCCCACAATATAGTCGCCATGACTATACTCCAAAAGCAGCTTGGTAAACTCTATGGTCTTGCGGAACAGCGGGTGATTGATATTGAGCCGCGCCTTATCCGCGTCGCGTTCCCAGTCGTGAATCAGGGGTTCGGACCAGGTGGTATGCTCTCCATACTGATAGCCGCATCCGCACCAGGCAGAAAAAACTTCGGGTCCCAGATTGGGCCACACAATGGGCAGCGAGTCGTACAGGAAGCGCTGGGAACGGATGGAAAGATCCATTTCTTCGGCGCGCCGCTCGATATCCAGCCAGCGCTCTTCCCAGGAATTGTATTGTTTGGGCGGCAGCTGTTTTGAAGCCTTGCCCGGCAAGATGATGGATACCGGCGGGCGGTCGATGATTTCGCAGTTCCAGAATGCATCGTACCGTTCTCTAACCTTTGCGTAATCCGGCTGCAACGAAAATTCCATGTTGCTTCCCCCTTTAATCTTTAAATAGAAATGACAAATATTTCTATAGATTGTATTTCTTGGCTTCGTCGTACATGGCCAACACATGGCTCACCGAGGTATTGGCCTGAACATTGTGGCATGGCGCCAGAATATAACCGGTATGGTCGTAAAACAGCGCGTCCATGACCGACCGAACTTCCTGGCGCACCTCGTCTTCGGTGCCAAAGGGCAGCACATACTGGTTATCTATGCCTCCATGAAAGCACAGGCGGCCGCCGTACAACCGCTTGACCTCGTTGAGGTCGAAATTGGGAAGATGCCATTGGAGGGGATTGAGGATTTCAATGCCCCGTTCCATGAGCCAGGGCAACAGGCTGGTCATCGCGCCGTCGTCATGGTGAAACACCTTGGCTCCATAGCGCTTGACCAACGCGATATTCTGGTCGTAATATTCGCGCAGATAGCTATCGATCATGGTTTCGGAAAACAACAGGCCGTTTTGACTTCCGAAATCATCGGTGACCTGGGAAATGGTGATGCGGCCTTGTCCCGCCTCCAAAATGCGCCGGGTATGCTCATGGGAAAATTCCTGAAGACGGTACAGGATGTAGCGGGCCAGCTCGGGTTCGGCGATCAGGTCGACCAGCATCTGCTCGGTTCCGCGGATCATCTCATAGAAATAGGTGAGGGATATGTAGCCGCCCTCGATGGCATAATCCGAATATTTATCGCAGATGGATTCGATTTCAGAATAGTCGTACATATCCACCGATGGAAAAACATAGCTGCGCTCGATGTCCGTTATGGTTTCACAATCCGCCAGAGGTGGGCGAACCGGCTCTTCATAGGTTCCCAACCCGCCGGGCAGCGGCACGGTTTTCATTTCGATATCGAACATATTTCGCCTGTCGGCGATCAGCCTGGGGCCCACTTTGATGATTTTGTCCATATCCAACGCCTTGGCCAAGCCCAGCATATCCGAGGTACCCAGCTCCTTAAAGAGCTTTTGGGTAATCTCATCCACTCCCCAATAGTCTGTCGGCAGTTGATCCACAGGTCTATGTTCGATGGAGGCCAAAATGCGCTCCTTGGGCGTCATCTCCCGCTTCTTC
>DVJW01000143.1 GCA_018716505.1 Candidatus Faecaligallichristensenella faecipullorum
GGCCGCGTTCATGAGGTCGGCCAAAGGCCGACTAGCGATGGCGATTGTTCACAATCGCCGAGCGTAGCCAGCGCCGCCAAACGGCGGTGATGGCCGAAGCATGGCAAGGCTTGACGACGAAGCCTTACTGGACGTAAGGCGAGGAGGAAAACGCAGACATGGACGTGGCCCGCCCCGGAAAACCGTGTTGCCCCTTGTACACTGAGGGTAGGCATTGCTTTGAACAAACATCTCCATCTCGTTGTTGCCGCACCACAGGCCCAGGGAGGCATGGTGGCGCAGCCTTTGAATATTGTCCACAAACTCCTGGCGGATGTTGCCTGCAAAGGCCTCGGTGAGCTCGTACACCGCGCAGGCAAACATAAAATCCTGCCAGACAATGAGCCCCAGCTCGTCGCAGGCGTCGTAGAACCAATCGTCCGGATAATACCCGCCGCCCCAAACCCGAACGGCGTTAAAGTTGGCCCGGGCGCAGTCCTCCAGCAGCCGCCGGGTGCGCTCGGGGGTTACCCGGCTCAAGAGATTGTCCTCCGGAATATAGTCGCCGCCCATGGCGAAAATCTGCACGCCGTTGACCGTGGTGGCAAAGGATTCGCCCCACTCATCCTTTTCCCGGGTCATGGTCAGGGTTCTCAGCCCAACCCGCCGCCGCCATGTATCCAGCTCGCGCCCATCTTTCATCAAACGGACGCACACCGCATACAGCGGCTGGTCTCCGTAGCCGTTGGGCCACCAGAGCAGGGGGCTATCCACCGCAATGGGGCTGCCCTCCGACGCATACCGGCTTCCGTCCGGCCCGGTAACTTCCACGCTCAGTCCCAGTTCCCCCGTTTTGCAACACTCAATCTCCGGATAAAAGGAGAGGGTCACCCGCCCGGGCTCATGCTTTTGGGCAACGCGCACCGAAAGCAGGCGGGCGGTATCCACCCCCAGAACCGATATATCGCGCCAAATGCCGGCGTCAGGCAGCCGGGGGCCCCAATCCCAGCCCATCATGCAATGGGCCTTGCGCAGATGGGGAAAGCCCCGCATGCAATCCTCCGATCCCCCCGCATGACAGGCCTGATCGGCCTGGGCGATAAACCGGGTGGGCGACGAAAAGCGGATTTCCAATTCATTTTTCCCCTGTCTGGCCAAAGGGCGCAAATCATAGTTCCAGACCCGGTGCATGTTATCGGCGCGGCCCAGCTCGCTTCCATTCAGATAGAGGGTGGCCAGGGTATCCCCGGGTTAACGGCGCAAAATAGGAGGGTGCGTCATGAATCGCAGGCAACTCATGGCGCTCGCGCTTCAATGCCGCGCGCCCAGGGGACAGGTGCCCTTATGGGAGCTCCATTTTCACCTTTGGCCGGCTTTTACGAAGGAACGCTTTATTACCGGAGCGGAGTTCATGCGGCTGAGCGCCGGCCAGCGGGCCCTGGCATTGGAGCGAAACGCAGATATCATGGCTTCCGTGGCCGATATGCTGGGCATGGCCGCGGTATCCATTCCGGACGCGCCTTGGGACTGCGTCTACACCCTTCCCCAGCCGGACCGCCTGGCCCTGGTTGAATTGTTGCGCCGCCGCAATCCGGATTTCCTGATTGTGGCCGGTTGCAGCGGCAACATCTCCATGCCCTCTTCGTCGGACGGCTATGTGAATTTTTGCCATCAGCTCATGGATGAGCCCGAACGCATCGACGAATTGTGCGAGCGCACCTTTCAAAACGCCTGCCAGTTGCTCGACTCGCTGACAGACGCCGGGGTGGACGCGGTATACAACGCGGCGGATATGGCCGACAACCGGGGCCCGTTCTTCTCCCCGCCGCAAATGGAGCGCTTTATCTGGCCCTATATGGAGCGATGGAACCAGAGGGTGCGCCAAAAGGGCCTGTTTTCCATCCTGCACACCGACGGCAACGTGGAAAAACTGTTGCCCGGCTATATGGCCTCCGGCGTTCAGGCCCTTCAGGCCCTTGATCCCATCTCCGGCATGAGCCTGAGCGCCTGCCGCGCCGCAGTGGGCCAGCGCCTGGCGCTTTGCGGCAATCTGGATTGCGCGCTGATGGTGGCCGGACGGCCCGAACAGATTGATCAGCGCACGCTGCAGCTTCTGAGCGAGGACGGACTCAGCGGCGGCATGGTTTTGGGCTGCTCCAACGCGGTGGTGAGCGAGACGCCCAAGGCCAATTATGAGGCCATGATCCAAGCCCATCGGGATTGGATCAAGCGCTCCAACTAATATTCATCCCCTGAGGCCGGGCCGCGCGCCCGGCCTTCTCATTTTGGAGGGCAACGCCGGAACCTCCCCCGCTTTACTTCCCCGGGCAAATCGGGTATACTATCTGGGCATACGCGGTTCAAAAAGGGGGCAAGGCAGCCATGAAAGCGCTGCGTTTAAAAAGATCGGTGGCCGCTGCATTGCAAAATCCATTTGGAGGTGAGGCCAATTTTTAAAGACAAGGAGCAATAAACCATGGATATCCATCAAATTCCGGATCCCAACCTGACCTTTCCCAACGATTACGGCACCAGCTGTTTCATCAAAAACGTGGTCAAGGCGCCCAACATCCAGATCGGGGACTACACCTATTACGACGATCCCGTTTCGCCCGCGGAATTCGAGAAAAACAACGTGCTGTTTAACTGGCCGGAGTTCGGCGACCGGCTGATTATCGGAAAGTTTTGCGCCATCGGCGCGGGCACCCGCTTCCTGATGGGGCCGGCCAACCACCGGATCAGCAGCGTTTCCACCTATCCCTTCAGTGTTTTTGGGGGCGCCTGGACGGAAAACACCCCGCCCCATATGGCTCAGCTGCCGCGCAAGGGCGATATTGTGGTGGGCAACGACGTCTGGCTGGGCCGGGAATGCCTGATTATGCCGGGCGTTCATATCGGCGACGGGGCCATCATTGCCAGCCGCTCGGTGGTGAGCCGGGATGTGGAACCCTACTGCGTCGCGGGCGGCAATCCGGCCCGATTCATCAAAAAGCGGTTCGACGAGGAGCTCATTGGGATTTTGCTCCGGTTGAAATGGTGGGATTTCGAGCCCCAGCGGCTGGTTTCCATCCTGCCGCTTTTATGCGACCCGGATTTGGAAAAGGTCAAGGAAACCTTTAAAGAAATGATTCAAGCATAAATAAAAGGGACGCCGTGCGCAAACCGTGGCACGGCGTCCCTTTTGTCCTCTTATTCTTGGCGCTATCCTTGGCGCGCTTCCGTCCTCGATTCCCGAACCAGCGAAACGGGCCCGCAAAGCCCGGAATCCAGGTTGGCGTCCTCATAGTGATTGGCCAGGGAATTGAACACGCTCACGCACACATGATGGCGCTTTCCGTCGGCGAAGGCCGTGATATCCGCCGCATAGGGCGGCCAAAACAGCACATCCGCCAGCTGATAATCCACATAGACCTCGGCCCAATCGTGGACTTCGCCCAGATCCAGCAGAACCCGCTCCCCTTCCTGGACCTCGGGCAGCGCGATCTGATTTTCATAGAGCAGATTGCCGCTGAAGTTGCGCATACCCGGGATTTCGTTCCATTTGCCCAGGCCTGGAATTCGATCCTTTTGAAACAGCGAGGCCACATGCCATCCCTGATCCACGGGCTGCTTATGTTCCCGCACGGCCTTTGACTGCCCCGGGGCCGCCGGATTCCGATCCGGAACCAGCACCCGGCTCTCCCGCCGGCCCAAATTCAGGCAAAGCGCGCCCCGTTCATCCGGGAAAAGGGATTCAGCGCCCGCCCGCCAGAAATCCCATGCCTCGCAGCCCGTGCCTTCCTTCAGCCAAATCCGGCCGGAATAACCGGCTTCTCCCTCGTTGGTCAGCAGATAGTATACCCGCTCGCCATCGCTGAGCCGGCTGACCCGGATTCCTTCCCCGGCGGGCTCCAGCCGCACGGTGGGTTCCAGCGCCGCCCAATCGGCCCGCGCCTCCTCCACAACCGGGAATCCGCCCTCCAAAAGTCCTTCGCATCCGGCCAAACTGCAATCTTCGGGCACAATCAGCGCGGTATAGCGCTGGGACCCAATGTTCAGCGCGCCGTCCTCCAGGCGGCATTCCCCCAACAGATCCCGTTCCAGATAGTTTCCTTGTTTTCGGTGGTATACCGCGTGGTGATCTTGGTGACGCCGCCCCGCTTCTTGATTTCCTCCTGAACCTTCTGCGCCACACGCCCTCCCGCCGAGTTGGATTCAAACCGGGCCATCCGCACCTTGTTTTTCAGCAAAATTTCCACCATGCGCACATCCACCACGTCGGGGCTGCTGTTGTCGCAGAGCACGTCGGCGATATAATAATCCTGCCCATACACAAAGGCGACGGGCAGCACCGCGTAATCCTTGCCCCGGTCTTTGGTGTCGCATACCCCGATAACCGCGTCCGGTTCGCTCTCCGGGAGCTCAAAGAACCGCCGCAGCTCGTCTCCGTTGTAGAGAAGCCCTTCCCGCTCGATGGGCTGGTTCATGTACAGCGCTCTCCAACTCACATCGTCCATGATCTCCCGCTGCTCGCGGTAGAACGCGGTGGAAAAGCCCACGCCGTAGGCGTAATCGAAGTTGCTCTCATCCCTTTCGTTCATGGCCGGAACCGCGACGAACTTCGCCCTCGGGTTATCGCCGTACTCGTTCTGCAAGCGCCCGATCACGTCATGCACCGACCATCTGGTGGCGATGTGAAGCTCCTTGCACTTGTCGCCAATCTTGCGCTGCCGGAGGTCGGTGGTGTAGGTTTCCCACAGCTTGTCAAGGCGCTCCTTGGAAAGGGCCACCTCAATGCCGCTCACCAGGTCGTCGCAGTATAAAAGCGTGGCCGCCCGGTACAACCCCGCGTTGCCTGTTCCGATGGAGGTAAACTCCAAGGTCTCGAAGCGCTTTCGCTCCCCCAGGTCAATCCGGCAGTCCTTCGCGTTGGTGTTGCTCACCTCCACGCCCGGAAACACGTCGTGCCACAGGTAATCCCCATTCGGTTCGAAAATGCGCAGACACTCGTCATACACGCCGCGTACAAAACTGTTGGAGTGGCTGCCTATCAGTATGGGCTGATCGGGCACACGCCCTGCCAGCCATGTGAGGTAAAAAATTGCCAGCGTTGTTTTTCCGCACCCCGGCGGGAGGGAAATCGCCAAAAGGTCAAGCTCATCGTCCGCAAGGCTTTGGAGTGCATCCACAATCGGTTTGAGCTGCGCCCGCCTCGGCATATAGAATTTCCGGGAGGGTTCCCGCGCCCATTCGACGTATTGCAGGTAGGAATCAAAATCGTGCGGCGCGGCGGTCAATAAAACATCCTTGTGCAGTTCCACAAACTTTTTCGCGCACGCGAGGTCTGTTCCGGCGATATCGGGGATCACCCGCTCGCAATGCGCTTCCAGTTTTTTCAACCATGCCAGCCCTTCCTTGGGGTGATCCTCCATCACCCTTCGCGCGATCTGGTATAAATCCCGCGCCGCCTGTAAATTGGCGGGCTCGCTTGCCAGGCGCTCCCCGACAACCCGAATTAAATCCAACATCCGCTTTCACTCCTTCAAAATAAAAATAGACGCATGACTGCTTTCAAATCGCAATCATGCGCCGTTCTCTTTGCCCGTCATTGTACAGGCCGGCCGTTCCAATACAGTTCGTCGCAGGAAAGATCAATATCGTCGTTCCAACTGATACCGTAGCCCCCTGTATCTACCCGAACCCGGTCAAATAGGCCGTCCGCCATAAGATTCCTGAACACATCCCATTTATCAAATAAAGGTTTTACATCGTAATATCGTTTGACGCCGCCCTCAAACACTGCCAAGAGACAATAGTCAG
>DVJW01000144.1 GCA_018716505.1 Candidatus Faecaligallichristensenella faecipullorum
CCTGCGGCATTCGCCCCGGCCTCGGTCGCACCGGGCCGGGGTTCCGGGAAACGGATCAGTCCGTTTCCCTCCAGGTTGGCGTTGCCAACCCTTCTGCGAAGCCCGCGCCGCCTTCAATTCCCCGGCAGGTCCGAAGGAGTTTTCCGGAGGCAGGCCGCGTTCATGAGGTCGGCCAAAGGCCGGCTAGCGATGGCGATTGTGAACAATCGCCGAGCGTAGCCAGCGCCGCCAAACCCGGAGGGCTGGTAAAACCAGCCTGAAGGGGTGCAAATGTGATTTGCACCCCGAAACCTCATCCCGGTTAAGCCGGGATGAGGCGAAGGCGGTGATGGCCGAAGCAGGGCAAGGCTTGACGACGAAGCTTTACTGGACGTAGGCGGCTCGCTCGAATTTTCAATTCGACCGGGCCGGTCGCGAAGCGACTTGGAAATCCAAAGGATTTCCAACCTTGTCGAGGAGGAAAACGAAGACATGGACGTGGCCCGCCCCGGAAAACCGTATTGCCCCTTGTACACTGAGGGTAATCTCCGTTATTTTCGCATTGAGCGCCGCGCCTGTCAAGCCCCGTGCCGGAATTTCCTCAAAATTCGGCTGGATATCAGCAAATTACTCAGGCTTCACGCGCCCGGGCTTGACGAAACGCACAAGTTTGCGCTATCATTTTCATCGATATAAACGGCTTTGTCCGGGAGGTAAGTATGCACGTTTTTGACATCATTGGCCCCATCATGATCGGGCCTTCCAGCTCGCACACCGCGGGCGCGGCGCGCATCGGGCGGGTGGCGCGCCATTTGTTGGGCGAGCAGCCCGTGCGGGCCGTCATCGCCTTTCACGGCTCCTTTGCCAAGACCTATCAGGGCCACGGCACCGACAAGGCGGTGGTGGGCGGACTGATGGATATGGCCGTGGACGATGCGCGCATTCGGGACAGCCTGCGCCTGGCCCATGAAGCGGGCATGCGCTTTCAATTCGAAACCGTCGAGCTCAAGGATGCCCACGCCAACACCGCGCTCATCCAGGCCTGGGCCCAGGACGGACGCCACATCGAGGTACAGGCCGCATCGGTGGGCGGGGGCAGCATTCGAGTGGAAAAGATTAACGGGCTCCAGGTGAATTTTACCGGGGAGCAGAACACCTTGATCATCACCCACCGGGACGAGCCGGGCGCCATTGCCCATGTGACGGGCGAGCTGGCGGGCGAACATATGAACATCGCCACCATGCAGGTGTTCAGGCGGCAGGCGGGCGGCGAGGCCATCATGGTCATTGAAACCGACGGCCTGCCCGGAAAAGAAACCTTATGCCGGCTCAAGCAGCTGCCGGATATCTCGTCGGTCACCTTGCTGGAGCGGCTTTAAGAGGAGGACTTTATGTTACAGGGAGATTCCATGATGGAGCTCATCGCCTTTGCGGGGCAGCAATCCATCGGTCAAATCGTTTTAAAGGATCAGGCCGACCAGGACGGGGTGACGGTTGAGGCCCTGAGCGAGCGCATGGGCCAGGCGCTTTCGGTGATGCGCCAGTCGGTGGAAGAGGGGCTGAATCCCGCTCTGCGCTCGGTTTCCGGCATGTCGGGCGGTCAGGCGGCCAAGCTGCTCTCAGGGGTTCAGGCCGGACAAACCATGGGGGGCTTGTCCATGGGCCTGGCCGCCGCTTACGCCATGGCCGCGGCCGAATGCAATGCCTGCATGGGCAAGATCGTGGCCGCGCCCACCGCGGGTTCCTGCGGCATCGTGCCCGGGGCGCTGCTCATGGCGCAAAGGCAAAAGGGCTATGGGGACGGCCAGTTAATCGAGGCGCTGTTCACCGCGGCCGGGGTGGGCCGGGTCATCGCCACCCGGGCCAGCGTGGCGGGCGCAGAGGGCGGATGTCAGGCTGAATGCGGCAGCGCCGCCGCCATGGCCGCCGCGGCTTTGGTGGAATTGGGCGGAGGCAGCCCGCGCATGGCCGGACATGCGGTGGGTTTTGCGCTGATGAACGTCATGGGCTTGGTGTGCGATCCGGTGGGCGGACTGGTGGAAGTGCCCTGCGTATACAGAAATGTCTCCGGGGTGGCGAACGCCCTATGCTCGGCGGATATGGCGCTTTGCGGGATCGAATGCCCGCTGCCCGCGGACGAGGTGATCGACGCCATGAAGCGGGTGGGCGACGCCATGCCCTCCAGCCTTCGGGAGACCGGGGAGGGCGGCTGCGCGGCCTGCGCAAGCTGCAAGCGATAGGTTTTTGATTGAGCCCGCTTCCTTAAGAAGCGGGCTTTTTTGTTATATGCTGTGGGAAGATTACGGATTCGTGAATTAAGCGCTACATTTCTTTCAGTTTGTTGAATTTTACCAGAAAATGGCGTATCATGAAAAAGTACATCCTATTCTACGGAGGCTCCCTTATGCCCAAAAAGACAAGCAAAGCCGCGATTCGCCGCCGCCGTCAGCGCATTGCCCGCCGGTGCGTTTCGGTCTTGGTGGTTTTATTGGTTTGCCTCATGCCCAACCTGTGGGACATGGGGATAGAACTCGACGAACTGGATCAGACGGGCAGCGCGCAATCCGCCGCGTTTACCCCCAAACCTT
>DVJW01000145.1 GCA_018716505.1 Candidatus Faecaligallichristensenella faecipullorum
GTCTGAGCGAACCCAAGACCCTGGAGGAATTTTATGATGTCCTGGTGGCCATCCGCGACGGCGATCCCAATGGCAATGGACAGGCCGATGAAATTCCCTTCCTGGCCAGCATTGAAAGCGCGGTGGGCTACATCATGGGCGCCTATCAGCTGCGCAACCGGGGCACCTCCAGCGGATATATCGACGCGGACCCGGAAGATCCGGACAAGGTGCGCTTTTACCCCATCGATTCCAAATACCGGGAAGCCCTGGATTTTGTGCGCAGGCTGTGGGAAGAGAATCTGTTGGATCATGAGAATACCGAAGATTCGGATATCGCCGCGCGTATCGCCAAGTATAACGCAGACAGGGTGGGCTTTACCCTGGAGCTGTATACCCAGTTGGACAAGGCGGGTGTGGATTTCGCACACATCACTCAGCCGCTGGAAGGCCCCTATGGCCAAGGCATAGCGAACAAATCCGCGACCAGCTATGGCGGCGGCAACTTCATCATCACAAGCGCCTGTGAAAATCCTGAGGTGCTTTGCCGCTGGGTGGACTATTTCTATACCGACGAGGGCATGGAACTGTTCTTCATGGGCGTGGAAGGCGAAACCTTTATCCGGAATGAGGACGGAACGTTGCGCTATACCGACGAAATTTTGAACAACCCTGACGGGCTCAGCTATGTTCAGGCCTTTGGACAATATTTATGTTGGGGTGACGGCAGGAATCCGGCGCTTTTGAGCGAAAAGTATTTCCAGGGCGGTGCGGAAATGACGCCTCAGCAGCTTTCGCTGGCCGAGGCGCTGGAGCCCTATGTGCCCGAGGAGATCTGGCCTGCCTTTACCGCCACCGAGGAAGAGGCAAAGTTTTTCTCCACCAACGGCGTGGATATTGAGACCATGGTGGAGGAATTCAGGGCCGGATGGGTTGCGGGCACAATGGAGAACACCGACGAGGTCTGGGAGCAGTATGTGGCCCAGCTCAATTCCATGGGGCTGGAGCAATACATCGCCTACAAGCAGGCGGCCTATGAGCGCTATAAGGGTGAATAGTCTGAAGTAAGGAGAGGCGGGAGGAGCCCCCTCCCGCCGGGTGAATGAGTATGGTAAAATCCAATGTATATCGGGCGATTTTCTTTGAAAAGCCGGATATAATCCCCATGACCTTTGCCATCAATGACGCGTGTTGGCATCATTATCCCCAGGATTGGCTTATGGAACAGATGGAGCGGCATCCGCTGCTCTTTCCGGATTTCAAGCCGTATGAGCTGCCTTATACGCCCAATTACGGGCTTTGCGCCCGCAAGGACGCGCCCTACACCGATGATTTTGGGTGCGTCTGGGAAACCACCGATGACGGCATCACCGGGACTGTGGTGGGGCACCCGCTGGAGGACTGGGCCGCTTATTCGAAGTATGTGTTTCCGGATCCCATGAAGCAGATGGGCATTGGGCCGGTCAATTGGGAACAGACCAGGGATAACATTCAAAAGCGCAAGGCCAGGGGAGAACTGACGGTGGGCGGCCTCAGGCATGGCCATACCTTTTTGCAACTTTCGGATTTGCGGGGTTATACCAATCTGCTCTTTGATATGGCAGACGAGGAGCCGCTACTCTGGGATTTAATTGAGAGGCTGGAGGCCTTCAATCATGCCATTATCCGCAAATACCTGGAAATCGGGGTGGATATGGTGAGCTTTCCCGAGGACTTGGGCATGCAGGTCGGGCCCATGTTGTCGCCGGAATATTTCAAGAAGTACATTAAGCCCAGCTACAGCCGTATGATGAACAGCGCCCGGGAAAAGGGTGTACCTGTACATATGCATTCGGACGGTGATATCCGAACCCTGGCCGACGACCTCATCGAAAGCGGCGTTATGGTCATCAACCTTCAGGATCTGGTCAATGGCATTGGCTGGATTCGGGACCGGTTCAGGGGAAAGGTTTGCGTGGATTTGGATATCGATCGCCAAAGCGTGACCTGTCAGGGCACGCCGAAGCAGATCGACCAGCTCATTCACGACGAGGTGGAGGCTCTGGCTTGCCCGGACGGCGGTTTGACGATGATCTTTGGATTGTATCCCGGAACTCCACTGGAAAACGTGAAAGCGGTTATGGACGCCATGGAGCGCTATGCACAGTGGTATTGACTTCGTGCCGGCAGGAAGAGCTGCCGGCATTTTCTATGGGATATCGATGGGCGGCCTTGGAAATCCACAAAAAATATGATAATATTATATCCGTAGACGTTCGTACGGAAAGGGGAATACCTTCATGAAACGGGGCGGCTTCGGCGCTCTTTTGGTTTTGATCCTGTTTTCAGCCTTCCTTCTGTCGGGCTGCAGCCAGAATCCCAAGGAATTTACGGTCAAGGTTCGCTGTGAAAGCACAGGAATTTATCAGATATTTTATACCTGCTATATCGATGGGGAATCGTGCGGTATGGGCGGTATGGCGGACTTAAATGGCGGGGAGATAACGGCGGAAACCGATCTCACCCTGACCTTTACGGAAAGTTACCTTGAGGGCAAGGACATCTCCAGGTTTGCCATAGACTTTTCGCCCTATGGTAAGGATGATACCTCTGAAATCGCGACCACGGAAAAGGTGTATATTGATGCAGAGTATGGAAATACCTATACCGTCGTGTTTTCGGGGGATGAAGACAGCGGGTTTACCGCGCAACTGCAAGATTAAGGGCATAAGGGACAAGTCCGGCCGGAAAATTCCGACGGCCTGTGAGGGCGTGGTGGGACGCCGGCTCGGGCTTTGCCCTGAAAATCTGAAAAAAATGGCATTTTAGGGCTTGACATCCTCAGGGAAATGAGGTAAAATATCCTTCGTTGACGCCCTGGTGATGAATGCGATGTGTTTAACCACGGGGGGAAGATGGTTGGGCTTCAATACGCGGGCGTGGCGGAATGGCAGACGCGCCAGATTTAGGATCTGGTGCCGAGAGGCGTATGAGTTCGAGTCTCTTCGCCCGCACCAGCTTTAACAAACGGAGCATGCGGTAGTAGCTCAGTGGTAGAGTGCCACCTTGCCAAGGTGGATGTCGCGAGTTCGAATCTCGTCTACCGCTCCATTTGCGGGTGTAACTCAATGGTAGAGCGCCAGCCTTCCAAGCTGGATACGTGGGTTCGATTCCCATCACCCGCTCCATTTTTGCGGTAGTAGCTCAGTGGTAGAGTGCCACCTTGCCAAGGTGGATGTCGCGAGTTCGAATCTCGTCTACCGCTCCATGTTGTCGCGAACAATTGTTGTTCGCGACAATTTTTTGTTATAATGCGGTTTGATGACATTTTGTGTGTATAACTGGAATCAAAAAAAGTTCCGCTGATTCGGTTGAAGGGAACCAGTGGAACTTTTTTTATGGAGAAATGCTGAGTCTGTCGTTTATTTATGCCATGGGGGATAAATTCATCCGTGGGTTCTACTTCCGAAAGGCCGACAGAAATCCCTTCTTTTCATAAGGTTCGCAGTGTACGGAAAGCAGTTTATACCCCGTTTGGGCTATAGATTGACGCAGGTCGTCTTCCGATAGATTGGATTCGGTTAGAATAACCGTTTCCCCTTTGGTGTGGGAGGAGGTGACTTTCTTCACCGGAAAGGCTCGACGTATGGCGTCGTTCATATGGCTTTCACACATGCTGCAACTCATGCCGTCGATTTTCAAAGTGATCTTGTTCATAGGGTACGCTCCTTTCATGATAGTTAGAGCAAACTAACTATTGGTCAAAAAAATACTTTCATACAACAGCCTGGCATTGTCCCGATTTCATTATACTGTGTCGGCCATGGAAAAACAAGTCCGCTCTTTGTTTTACGG
>DVJW01000146.1 GCA_018716505.1 Candidatus Faecaligallichristensenella faecipullorum
AACGTTTTATGAGGGGGCCAGGGGGAGTTCCGATCCTCCCCCTTAGGCCCCCTCATGCACCCCCTAACCCCCTTCAAACGGCCGGGCGCTGCCCGGAGCCCGCTGGGCTGCCGCCCAGACCCGCATAGCACGGTTCATTAATGGGATTTTTTCCATCTTTTAACAGGTCGGTTCCTTCCCGGGGGAAGCCGGTTGCGGCAAGGGGGCCCGCAGGCCCCCTTTGAGCAGCCCGTTTCAGGGGGGTTACGGGTGGTTTGGAGGGCCCTAAGGGGGGAGATTCGGAATCCCCCCTGGGCCCTCCAAGAAAAAAGCCTCCCCGCCAGGGGAAATTTCGATTTCCTTTGAAAAAGGAATCCGAACCTCCCCCTGAACCTTCCAAGAAATTAAAAAAACAAAACTCCCCATCAAAAAATCCCAGCATAATCCCCGCGCTCCAAGAGAAAATAGGGAACGCGCGCCCCTGCGCTTTGCGCGCAGCGCGAAATCTTTAAGGGGATTTTGGGGCGGATGGGTTGCGCGGGGCGCAAAATGCGTGTAAACTGTATCATGGATAGGGATTTATTTTATCACATGGAGGAGAGTATTATGGTCACCAAGCAGATGAGCATCGGCGAGGTGCTGCGCCTGGACAAGGGCACGGCCCCCATCTTCATGAACTACGGCATGCATTGCCTGGGCTGCCCCCATGCCACGGCCGAGAGCCTGGAGCAGGCCGCCATGGTGCATGGATGCGATGTGGACGCGCTGGTCAAGGCGCTCAACGAGTATCTGGACGGCAAGGGCAACTAAGCCGCCCATTGTGGATAAATTGCCAGTTATCCACAGAATCCACAGGAGTTATCCACATTTATCCACATTTTCCAGGGATTGGTGTGGGTAACTCCCCCTGTTTTTGAGATATACACAGCTTCATCAACAGCCCAGGCTGTGGATAAGGCGAATTGATAAACCAAATCCAAACGTTTGTTTGTAAATGGGCTGCCAAAGGAGGCCGGACTATGCAAATTCATTCGTTCAGCGATCTGGAGGGCCTGCGCATCGCGGTGGAAATGGAAAGGCGGGGCGGCGATTTCTACCGGCGGGCGGCCAAGGTCAGCAAGGATCCCGGGACCGCGCAGCTGCTCAGCCAGCTGGCCCAGGAGGAAACCGGCCACGAGCTGGACTTTCAGGCGCTGTACGCCCGGGAAAAGGAACGCCGGGGGCAGGGGGACGAGGGCGTCTACGACCCGGAGACCTCGGCCTATCTGTCGGCCGTGGCCGCCGAGGTGGTGTTTCCGGGCGGGCTGATGGCGCTGGCCGGGGAAAACGCCCTTCAAAGCCCGGAGGCGATCTTAAAGGAAGCCATCCAATCGGAAAAGGATTCGATCCTGTTTTACAGCGAGCTTGCCGCCCTTTGCCGGGATGAGCATACCAAATCGGTGTTTATGGACATCGTGAGTCAGGAGCGCAGGCACCTGGCCACCCTTCAGCGCATGCTGATGGCGTTGGCCGGCCCGGCGGAAGAATAAAATAAAACCGAAGAAAGGAGTGTGCTCCATGGATTACAAAGCGGAATACAGGCGTTGGCTGGAGGAATTTCGGGACGACCCCGAGACCGTTCAGGAGCTTTTGAGTTTGGAAGGCAATGAAAAGGAGATTGAGGACCGGTTTTATACCGAGCTGGAATTCGGCACCGCGGGCATGCGCGGGGTGCTGGGCGCCGGGCTCAACCGGATGAACCAATACAACGTGCGCCGGGCCACCCTGGGCCTGGCCCGGTACATCGCCGAGGATCCGGAGCGCCAGGCGCGGGGCGTGGTCATCGCCTACGATTCCCGGCGCAAGTCCGACGAGTTTGCCCGTCAGGCCGCGCTGGTGCTGTGCGCCGCGGGCATTCCGGCGTATCTGTTTGAATCCCTGCGCCCGGTGCCGGTATTGTCCTTTTCGGTGCGCGCCCTTCACGCGGTGGCCGGCATCGTGATCACGGCCAGCCACAACCCGCCCCAGTACAACGGCTACAAGGTCTATTGGGAGGACGGCGGCCAGATGCCCCCGGAGCGGGCCAGCGAGGTGCTGCGCCATATCCGCGCCGTGGACTTTTCCGAGGCCCGGCCCATGGACGAGGGCGAGGCCAAGGCCAAGGGGCTTTTGCGCATCATCGGCGCGGAGGTGGACGACCGGTACATTCAAATGGTGAAGGGCCTGTCCATTGACCCGGAATTGATTAAGGAAATGGGCGGTCAATTGAAGATCGTCTATACCCCGCTGCACGGCTCGGGCAATATCCCGGTGAGACGGGTGCTGCGCGAGGCCGGGTTCAGCCAGGTGAGCGTGGTCAAGGAGCAGGAAAAACCCGACCCGAATTTTTCCACGGTCAAGGTGCCCAATCCCGAGGATCCGGCGGCCTTTACCCTGGCCCTCAAGCTTCAGGAAGAACTGAACGCCGACGTGGTGTTCGGCACCGACCCGGATTGCGACCGGGTGGGCATCGCGGTCAAGGACAAGGCGGGCCAGGCGCATATCCTGACCGGGAATCAGATCGGCTGCCTGCTTTTGCACTATATCCTGACCGCCCGAAAGAAGCGGGGAACCTTGCCCCCAAACGCGGCCGCGGTCAAGTCCATCGTGTCCACCGAAATGGCCCAGGCCATTGCCGACGACTTTGGGGTCAGGATGTTCAACGTGCTCACCGGATTTAAGTACATCGCGGAAAAGATCCAGGAGTTTGAGGAGTCGGGCGAATATCAGTTTGTATTCGGCTTTGAGGAGAGCTACGGCTACCTTTCCGGCACCGCGGTTCGGGACAAGGACGGAGTCAACGCCTGCCTGCTCATCGCGGAAACCGCGGCGTATTACAAAAAGCAGGGCATGACCCTGTACGACGCCCTGGAATCGCTGTTTGAGCGGTATGGCTACACCGGGGAAAAGGTGACCTCCTTCGCCCTCACCGGCAAGGACGGGCTGGCCAAGATGAAGGGCCTGATGAACAGCCTGCGCCAGAATCCGCCCCAGGAATTCGCGGGCAAAAAGGTGCTGGCCGTGCGCGACTACCTGAAGAGCGAGCGGGTGTGCGGTTCGGAGACGCAGCCCCTTACCTTGCCCAAGAGCGACGTGCTGTATTACGAGCTTCAGGATAAGGCCTGGATCTGCGTGCGCCCCTCGGGCACCGAGCCCAAGGTCAAGCTCTACGTCAACGGCGTGACCGCAAGCCGGGCCGATACCCAGGCGCTGCTGGAGGATATGAGCCGGGCCGCGGTGGAGCTTTTGGAAAGTAAGATATAGAAGGTCATCATGGAGGGGTCAGGGGGAGGTTTCCCCCTGAAATCCCCTTGGAAAGGAGCAACGGAATTGCGAGGGGACTAGGGGGGATTCCGATTTCCCCCCTTAAGTCCCCTCGCGCACCCCATAACCCCCTTGAAACGGCCGGGCGCTGCCCGGAGCCCGCTGGGCTACCGCCCAGACCCGCATAGCACGGTGCAATAAGGGAATCTATTTCGAACCTTTATCGGACCGGTTCCTTCCCGGGGGAGCCGGTTGCGCCGGGGGCCGTGAGGCCCCCAGTCAGGGTGAGCGAAGCGAACCTGGAGGGGAGCAAAATTTATTT
>DVJW01000147.1 GCA_018716505.1 Candidatus Faecaligallichristensenella faecipullorum
CAGGGGGAGGTTTCCGTAATACCTCCCCCTAGGCCCCTCCAAGCCACCCCTACCCCCTCCAGCGGTTTTGGGGCAACGTTCGTTCCGCTTCCGGCTATCGGAGTTTGCCGTGCCGGGCACGGCAGGCTAAAGGCAAGGCCCTAATCGAAGCGCAAAGCCCGCCTGATTAGGGTCACTTTTTCCGTTTTGCCGCGCTTAGCGGGCAAATTCAGCGAACCTTTGGCGGAGCGCTGCGGGGGAGGCCCCGCGCCGGGGGCGGCAAGCCCCCGCAGCGGCCGTTTCAGGGGGGTTACGGGTGGTTTGGAGGGCCCTAAGGGGGGAGATTCGGAATCCCCCCTGGGCCCTCCAAGAAAAGAGCCGCCCCGCCAGGGGCAATTTCGCTTCCCTTTGAAAAAGGGGAGGAAACAACATCTCACGCCCACATATCCCGTATCCATCCCCGCAAATAATCCCGCACCGCGCCGGCGTCGGTCTCCACCGGGTAATGGCCGGCAAAGCGCAGGGTGTGAAACTCGGCCTGGGGCAGGGCCCGGCGCATCCACTTGGGCGGCGCGCAGCCCAGCATCCGGTCGCCCTCGCTCCAAAGCACCATCACCGGGGCCCAAACCGAAAAGGCGCGCTCGGGCAGCGGATAGCCGTTGAGCAGCAGCCGGCCCAGGGCCTGGTCGCTGCCATGGCGGCGCAGGGGCGCCTGAATATTGTCCAGATAGCCCATGGGCAGCTCGCACCCGTAGAGCGAGCGCATGAGCTTGTGAAACCGGGGCCGGTTATAGATATAGCGGCCGTACAGGCCCCGCAGCATGCGCTCGCCCAGCCGGCTGCGCACCAGCGGGCGCAAAAAGGCGGGCACCACGGCCCTCAAAATCGGGGTAATCAAGGTAAGGGAGGCGCAGCTGTCGGGCTGCAGCAGGGCCATCATCATGGCCGTGCCCGCCCCGGAGCCGTGGCCGATCAGATTCCAGCGGCAGACCTGGCCGGTAAATTCCCCGTCCACCTGGTCCAAAATGCCCCAGAGCAGCTGGGCCCGGGTGTCCTGGCGGTGGGGCACGCCCTCGCCGCACATGCTCTTTCCAAAGCCGGGCAGATCCACGATCACGCACAGACAGCCCGCCCGCATCAGCTCGGGCAGCAGCGGCCGCCAGTTCAGACAGGATTCCCCGGGGGCCGGGATCAGCAGCGCCCGGTGGCGGACGGCGCCCCGGGGCCGCATCAATTGATAGTGCAGCATGAGCCCGCGAAACGAGATATAGCGGTCCTCCATGGCCCGGCCCCCCTTTCCCTTTCATTTCCTTGAAATACAAGCGCCCTATATTGTATCACATTCTGGCTGAAATCGGAAGTCAAGTGGGGATATTTCTCTGGATTCGCCATGTATTGCGTAAGACATAGGTAAAATTCCGGTAAGCGGATTGAAGTTTTCGGTTAAAAGCTGTACAATACAAAGCATAACGGGCCAAAATGTTCGTTTTTCCATGGGCCCGGGAAACAACTGAAGAGCGGGAGGAATTTCTGATGAGGAAGATTCTGGTGGCTGTGCTGGCGCTGGTGCTGACGCTGTCGATGGGTTCGGTGGCGTTCGCGGACTTCGCGCCGGTGAACAAGGAGGACCTGAAGGTCGGCGTGGTGTACATTGGGGATGTGAGCGACAAGGGCTACACTTACGCGCATCACCAGGGCATCCTGGCCATGCAAGAGGCGCTGGGCCTGACCGACGATCAGATTATCATCAAGCGGAACGTCACCGAGGACGCCGCCTGCGAGACCGCGCTGCGCGAGCTGGTGGAGCAGGGCTGCCAGGTGATCTTCGGATGCAGCTTCGGCTACATGGATTACATGGCCGAACTGGCCGAGGAGTACCCCGAGGTGATTTTCTCCCACTGCTCGGGCTACAAGAGCAACGAAACCAACTTTAACAACTACTTCGGCCGCATCTATGAGGCGCGCTATCTGGCGGGCATCGCGGCCGGACTCAAGACCGAGACCAACCACCTGGGCTATGTGGCGGCCATGTCGCTGCCCGAGGTCAACTACTCCATGGACGCTTACTTCATGGGCGCCAAGTCGGTCAACCCGGACGTGACCATGACCGTTAAGTACACCAACACCTGGTATGACCCCACCCTGGAGCGCCAGGCCGCGGACGCCCTGCTGGATCTGGGCTGCGACGTGATCGCCCAGCATCAGGACACCGCCATGCCGGTTATCGCGGCCGAGGAAAAGGGCGTCTGGGCCTGCGGCTACAACGCGGATATGACCGAGGACGCGCCCAAGGCGCACCTGGTGGCCCCCATCTGGAACTGGGGCGTTTACTACACCGAGGCGGTGCAGCAGGTGATCGACGGCACCTGGAAGCCCGAGAACGTGCTGCTGGGCATGCAGGAAGGCCTGTGCGCCCTGAGCCCCATCAGCGAGAACTGCGCCGAGGGCACCAAAGAGAAGATCGCCGAGGTGGAAGAGCAGATTTTGTCCGGCGAATTCGGCGTGTT
The DNA here is from genome assembly GCA_018716505.1 of Candidatus Faecaligallichristensenella faecipullorum. Lineage (GTDB taxonomy): Bacteria > Bacillota > Clostridia > Christensenellales > Aristaeellaceae > Faecaligallichristensenella > Faecaligallichristensenella faecipullorum. Next base: position 2,487 of record DVJW01000147.1, read on the forward strand.
CGAAGGCCCCATCACCGACAACGAGGGCAACGTGCAGGTGGCCGAGGGCGTCACCTTGACCCCCGAGGAGATCTTGCAGGTCAACTGGCTGTGCGAAGGCATCACGGTGGGCTAAAACAGAATCCATAAAACGGGCGCCGCCTCATGAGTTGAGGCGGCGCCTTAAATTTTGGAAGAATTTGATTTTTTTCTTGGGGAGTTTCCCTTTTCCAAAGGGAAGCGAAAATCCCCTGGCGGGGAAGGGTTTTATGGAGGGGCCAGGGGGAGGTTTCCGTAATACCTCCCCCTAGGCCCCTCCAAACCACCCCTACCCCCTCTAGCGGGACGCTCATGGGGGCCTCACGGCCCCCGCCGCGACTGGCTCCCCCGGGAAGAACCGACCTGATAAGGGTAGAAGAAGATTCCTCTT
>DVJW01000148.1 GCA_018716505.1 Candidatus Faecaligallichristensenella faecipullorum
CCACGGGAGAGCCCACCAGCGAGCCCACGGGAGCGCCCACCAGTGTGCCCACGGGAGCACCCACCAGTGTGCCCACGGGAGCACCCACCAGTGTGCCCACGGGGGCACCCACCGGAGCCCCTACAGAGGAACCCACCGAAGAACCCACCGAAGAACCCACTGAGGAACCCTATGAGCAGAGCTCGCTCAGCGTGGGCAATCCCACCTTAATTCGGGACGGAAAGAAAATTTCCTTCAGCAGAACGTCCATTAAGCCGGGTGAAGTGGTGACCATCGCTGTGCCCTTTGTCTATACGGTTCGGGGCGAAAGCGGAAACGCCGAATATTATTCGAACTTTAGTGGTGGGCAGGGAAAGCAGATTGCCTATAAAGATGGGATTCAATACACCACCTTTGATCAGTCTGAACGGTTCATGGAAAATGTGACCTTTTTATCAGCTAAATTGGATTCCACTTCCGAAAACTCGGTATTCAACTTTGACGGCAATGAATCTGCTCTTGTGGTGACCCAGGTGACGGACAGCAATTTGGCAAAGCTGGCGGAGATGGGCGTTACAGCTGACCAGAAAAATCAAATTGTAAATCTGGGTTATGCGGTGTTCAAAAATGTGAAAATCAAAAGTGGTTTGTCTACCAGTTCTTATCCGATTTCCATAGTGGCGACCTGGTACGATACAATCCATGGAGATAAGGAAATGACCATGGAGACTACCAATATTGGTTATCTGAATGTCAAGGGTTCCTCCTCCGGCGGTGGCGGCGGATATGGCGGCGGCGGTGGAGGAGGCGGCGGAACCTCGGCTTCGCCCCAGGCCAAGCTGATGGTGGAAAGCATAGAGACCAATCCCCAGGAGATCAAGGCCGGCGACGAGTTCGACCTGACCCTCAACCTGCGCAACACCAGTGAAAAGCAGTATGTGCAAAACATCAAGCTCACCTTGACCCCGGAGGAGGACGCGCTGCTGCCGGTGACCGGCTCCACCAGCGTGTACATCGATAAGATCGACAAGGATGCCACCTATCCGGTGACCATGCGCATGAAGGCGCGCCCCGACCTGGCGGATAAGCCGGTGAAGGTGGAGATTTCCATGGAGTTTGAGGACAAGGCGCTGAACGCGCTCACCGCCACCCAGTCCATGATCCTCAATGTGAGCCAGCCCCCGCGCATTCAGCTGGATGAGCCGGTGCTGCCCTCGGATACCCCGCTGGCCGGGGATAGCTGCACCATCACCATGGGCATCTTTAACCTGGGCCGGACCACCTTGTACAACGTGACCGCCAGGGTGGTCAGCGACAATCAGAACCTGATGCCCGGTCAATCGTTCTATGCCGGCAATATGGAGTCCGGCGCCTCCCAGACCGCCGAGTTTGAGGTGGTGCCCATGGAAGAGGGCGACTATGAGGCCACCATTGAGGTGAGTTTTGAAAACGCCGACGGCGATGTGACCACCGAGACCAAGAACATCAGCCTGTACGCCATGAGCCAGGAGATGTACTATCCCGAGCCGGAGCCCGAGCCCGAGGTGACCCCCGAGCCCGAGGTGACCGCGCTGACCGTGATGGGCCTTCTGCCCTGGTGGCTGTATGCGGGCGTGGGGCTGATCGTGGTGTTGCTGGTGACCACCCTTGGCATTAACGCGCGCCGCCGCCACAGAAAGGCTATGGAAGACGATGAAATGGATTGATATCCTGCGCACCAGCCTGTCCAATCTGCTGCGCCGCAAGCTCAGAAGCGTGTTGACCATGTTGGGCGTGGTGCTGGGCACCGCGGCCATCGTGGTGACCATGTCGCTGGGCGAGGGCGCTGAGCGCACCCAGATGGCCGCGCTGGAGGCCTCCACCAACTTAAAGCTCATACAGGTCTGGCCCAATTATGGCGGCAGCGGGGACACCGAAACCGCCACCGGCCGCAAGATCTCCGAGATTACCGACAGCGTAATCCGGGAGATCCGGGCCGTGGATCATGTGGAAGCGGTGACCCCTCTGGTCTATGTGTACGGCGGCATGAGCTTTTCCCTGGAGACCGGGAAATATAAGAGCGATTACACCACCTTGGTGGGCGTGATCCCCGAGGATTTTGCGAAGCTGGTGGATTTGAAAGAGGGAACCTTTTTCAGCGGCGCCACCGACCGGGTGGAGTTTCTGATGCCCGAAATGACCATGATGGAGTTTCGGGACACCAAGAAAAAGAATCAGGAGTATGTGGACGTCTGGCAGCTGATGATGGATGGTGAGGAACTGCCCCTGCCCGATATCAACTGGCTCAGGGACCGGTACACCCTGACCATGACCTGGGAGGACTATACCAACGTCTCCGAGACCCAGCCTGATCCGGAGGTCTATACCAAGGAGTTTAAGGCCAAAATGGTGGGCATATTGGACGCCGATTTGTCCAGCAATTTCAATTCGGGCACCTTTGTCAATCTGAACTGGCTCAAGCGCCTCCAAAAGGAAAATAAGGCGCTGTTTAAGGACCTGGGCTTTACCGGCCTGGATAATTATGACCAGGTGTATGTGCTGGCCGAAAGCGTGGACGACGTGGTCCAGGTGGTGCGGGATTTGAATCAACTGGGCGTGCAGTGCTATAGTCCCATGGAATCGGTGGCCACCTTTAAGGAGCAGATTTCCACCATGCAGGCCTTCCTGGGCTTTATCGGCATGATCTCCATGCTGGTGGCCGCGCTGTCCATCGCCAACACCATGATGATGTCCATCTACGAGCGCACCCGGGAAATCGGCGTCATGAAGGTCTTGGGCTGCAAGCTGGGCAACATCCGCATGATGTTTTTGAGCGAGGCCGCCTATATCGGCGTCTTTGGCGGCATATTGGGGCTCATCGTCAGTTATACCCTGAGCTATGCCCTCAATAACGTGGCCTGGCTCCAGGGAATTGTGGCCAGCGTCATGAGCGGAAGCAATTTCTTTGGAAGCGGAATGGGCGATATATCGGTCATCACCCCACAGCTGGCCCTGTTTACCTGGCTGGGCGTTGTGGTGGTTTCGGTGGCCTCGGGCCTTTATCCGGCCCAGCGCGCCATGCAGCTCTCCTCGCTGGCCGCGATCCGCAACAACGATTAAAAAATCCGGCGCGTTTCGCCGCCTGGGCTCCCCTGGGGCCGGGGCGGCGTTTTTTTTTGTAAAGTTCAAAGGGCTTTTATTGACAAGCAGACGCTATCTGCGTATAATAAAGCCAATGGAACCGGGAAGGCCGGACGCTTTGGAGGATTTTATGAACGCTGTGCAGGTTAAAGTAACCCCCTCGTCGGTGTTTTACTTTACCAGCCGGAGCTATTTTAGCTTCGGCTTTTTCTGCTGCAATAAAATTCCCCAACGCAGAGTTTCGCTCTGAGGCGCGTTCCGCGCGTTTCACGAAGAAAAAAGAGAGAGAGCTCGCGCGGGCTCTCTTTTTTGTTTGGTCTTACGGAGGGCTCGCGGGCGGTTGTACGTCCTGGGCGCAAAGTAAAAAGGAGGAATCCCCCATGATCGTGGTACTGAAAAAGGGCACCGAACAAAAGGACATCGATAAGCTGACCGATATGCTGGAACGCCAGGGCGTTACCGTCAACCCGGTGGTGGGATCGGATATCATTATCCTGGGACTGGTGGGCGATACCAGCAAGATTGACCCCACCCAAATCGAGGCCGACCGCAATGTGGAGCGCATCATGCACGTGGCCGAGCCCTTCAAAAAGGCCAACCGCGCCTTCCATCCCGAGGATACGGTGGTGGATGTGCTGGGCCATCCGGTGGGCGGTCAAAAGCTGACGGTCATTGCCGGGCCCTGCTCGGTGGAAAGCAAGGAGCAGATTATCTCGGTGGCTCAGTCGGTCAAGGCCTCGGGCGCCCATCTGCTGCGCGGCGGCGCCTTCAAGCCCCGTACCTCGCCCTACGCCTTCCAGGGCATGAAATACCAGGGTCTGGAGCTGCTGATGGAGGCCAAGGCCGCCACCGGGCTGCCCATCGTGTCCGAGATCATGTCCCCGGGGGATATCGAGATTTTTGAGCGCGAGGTGGATGTGATCCAGGTGGGCGCCCGCAACATGCAGAACTTCGACCTGCTCAAACAGCTGGGCAAGATCAAAAAGCCCATTTTGCTCAAGCGCGGCCTGTCCGCCACCATTGAGGAATGGCTGATGAGCGCCGAATACATCATGGCCGGGGGCAATGAAAACGTGATCCTGTGCGAGCGGGGCATTCGGACCTTCGAGACCTACACCCGCAACACCATTGACCTGGGCGCGGTGCCCGCGGTGAAAAAGCTGAGCCATTTGCCCATTTTGGTGGATCCCAGCCATGCCACCGGCAAGTGGTGGATGGTGGAACCTTTGGCCAAGGCCGCCATTGCGGTGGGCGCGGACGGGCTGATGATCGAGGTGCACAACGATCCGGAGCACGCCCTGTGCGATGGCCAACAGTCCATCAAGCCCCAGGTGTTCGATTCGGTCATGCGGGACATCCGGCTCATCGCGGCCGCGGTGGGCCGCAGTATGTAAGGCGGTGAGCAGATGAAACAGCTTCATGTGGCGTTGGGGGCCAACAGCTACGATATTTTGATTGAGCGCGGGCTCATCGACCGGATCGGTTCGCTGCTGCGCCCCGTTGCGGATTGCCCCCGGGCCTTTGTGCTCACCGATGAAAACGTGGGCGCGCTGTACGGGGAACGGGTGATGAAATCCCTGGAGCAGGCCGGGTATAAGGCCCGCCTTATGGCCCTTCCGGCCGGAGAGGCCACCAAAGCCCTGTCCAGCCTGGGCGGGATCTATCAGGCGCTTTTGGATTTCCATATCACCCGAAAGGATGTCATTTTGACCTTGGGCGGCGGGGTGATCGGAGATCTGGGCGGCTTTGCGGCCGCCACCTTCCTGCGTGGGGTGCCCTTTGTGCAGGTGCCCACTTCGCTCCTGGCCCAGGTGGATAGCTCGGTGGGCGGCAAGGTGGCCGTGGATCTGCCCGGGGGCAAAAACCTGGTGGGCAGCTTTTATCAGCCCAAGGCCGTGTTCATGGATCCGGATACCTTGACCAGCCTGACCGGCCATTATTGGAGCGACGGGCTGGGCGAGGTGGTCAAGTATGGCTGCATCCTGGATGAAGGGCTGTTTGAGATGATCGAGTCCATGCCCAGCCGGAGCGCGCTCATGGAGCGGATGGACGAGGTGGTGTACCGCTGCTGCGATTTAAAGCGGGGGCTGGTGGAACAGGATGAGCACGACACCGGGGCGCGCATGCTGCTCAACTTTGGCCATACCCTGGGCCATGCGGTGGAGGCGGCCCAGCACTATCAGGGGCTCAGCCATGGCCAGGCCGTGGCCCTGGGCATGCATCTGATTACCCGGCTGTCCGAGGAAAAGGGCCTGACCGTGCCCGGCACCTTGGCCCGGTTGGACGCCCTGCTGCGCCAGCATGATCTGCCCACCGCGGTGCGGTTGGATCATCCGGATCAGGCCATGGCCGCGCTCCTGCATGACAAAAAAAATCTGGGGGGCAAATTGAACGTGGTGTTGTTGGACCGCATCGGCCAGGCGCGGATTTATCCCACCTTGCCCGATTTCTTTAAAGGGGTGGAATCATGGATTGGCTGACCGTCTATCCCGGCCTGCTCCGGGGCAGCGTGACCCCGCCCCCCTCCAAATCCCTGGCCCATCGGGCGATTCTGTGCGCAGCCCTGGCCGGGGGGCTCAGCGAGATCGGCCCGGTGCAGCCCTCGGATGATATCCGCGCCACCTTGGGGTGCGCCTGTGCCCTGGGCGCGGAGGTGAAATGGCGGGGAAACTGCGTTCAGGTGAGGGGCACCGGCGGAAAATCCGCGGTTCAAAGCGCCCGGATGGACTGCGGGGAATCCGGCTCCACCCTGCGGTTTTTGGTGCCCCTGGCCCTGGCCCTGGGGGTGAACGCCGGCTTTACCGGAAGGGGCAATCTGGGCAAACGGCCGCTTTCGCCCTATGAAACCATCTGCCGGGCGCAAGGCCTGGGGTTTCAGCACCCGGAGGACGCCACCTTGCCCCTTCAGGTGAGCGGGCGGCTCAAAAGCGGAAAGTTCACCCTGCCCGGCGATGTGAGCAGCCAGTTTGTGACCGGCCTTTTGCTGGCCCTGCCGCTGCTGGAGGGGGATTCGGAAATTGAGATTCAAGGCGCGCTCCAGTCCCGGGGCTATATTGACCTGACCCTGAGCGCCATGAAGGCGTTTGGGGTGGAGGTGGAATGCCCTTCGGAGGGACGGTATCGCGTTCCGGGCGGCCAAAGCTATCGCGCCCGGGACTATCAGGTGGAGGCCGACTTTTCCCAGGCCGCCTTTTTCCTGTGCGCCGGGGCGCTGGGGGCCCAGGTGGATGTGCTGGGGCTTCGGCGCGATTCCCTTCAGGGCGACCGGGCGGTGATCCCCATGCTCAGGGATCTGGGCGCTCTGGTGGAATGGAAGGGCGAGGCGCTGTCCGCCCGGCCCGGAAACATGCACGGCGCGGTGCTGGACGCGGCCCAATGCCCGGATATCATGCCGGAATTGGCGCTGGTGGCCGCCCTGTGCCCGGGCCATAGCTGCATTGTCAACGCGGCCCGCCTGCGCATCAAGGAGTGCGACCGGCTGCACGCCATTGCCCAGGAGCTGAACCGCCTGGGCGGGAAAGTGGTGGAATTTCAGGATTCCCTGGAGATTGACGGGGTGGAAATGCTGGAGGGCGGGGTGCAAGCCGACAGTTTTTCGGATCACCGCATGGCCATGATGCTGGCCATCGCCAGCCAGAAGTGCCGGCTCAGCATTTCCATTGGCAACCCAGGTTGCGTGAGCAAGAGCTATCCCGGATTTTTCGACGATTTCCGGTCACTGGGAGGGACAACAGAATGAGCGGATGTTTTGGTACAAGGATTCAATTGGCCATCTTTGGGGAATCCCATGGCCCGGCCATCGGCATTACCGTGGACGGATTGCCCCCGGGACTGAAACTGGATATGGACTTTATTGAAAGCGAAATGGCCCGGCGCGCCCCGGGACAGAGCGCCCTGTCCACCTCGCGCAAGGAACCGGACGCCCCGGAGATTTTAAGCGGCCTGCTGGACGGCGTGACCACCGGCGCGCCCCTGTGCGCGGTGATTCGAAATACCAACCAGAGATCCCGGGATTACGGAGGACTGGGCGATCTGGTGCGGCCCGGCCATTCCGATTATACCGGCCATGTGCGCTATTTCGGATACAACGACGTGCGGGGCGGCGGACATTTTTCCGGCCGCATCACCGCGCCCTTGGTGTTCGCCGGAGCCATCTGCAAACAGCTGCTCATGAAGCGGGGGGTGGAGGTGTTCAGCCATGCCCAGCGCCTATCCGGCATCCAGGACGAGAGTTTTCTGAATGCCTCATTGGACTTGGAAGCGCTTCGCGCCCTGCGCAACGAGCGCCTGGCCGTGATTCAAAAGCCCATGGCCCAGGAGATGGAGCAGGCGATTTTGGAGGCCAAGCGCTCGGGCGACTCGGTGGGCGGGGTGATCGAGTGCATGGCCCTGGGCCTGCCCGCGGGTTTGGGCGCGCCCTTCTTTGACTCGGTGGAATCGGTTTTGAGCCATATGCTGTTTTCGGTGCCCGCGGTCAAGGGGGTGGAGTTCGGTTTGGGCTTCTCCATGTGCGACCTCAGGGGCAGCGAGTGCAACGACGCCTTTGCCATGCGGGACGGAAAAGTGGTAACCCAGACCAACCGCTGCGGCGGCATTTTGGGCGGCATTACCACCGGCATGCCCCTGGTGTTCCGGGTGGCCGTGCGGCCCACCGCCTCCATTTTGCGGGAACAGCAGACCGTGTCCCTGGAGCGTATGCAGGAGGAGAAACTGACCGTCCATGGGCGGCACGATCCCTGCATTGTGCCCCGGGCCCTGCCGGTGATTGAGGCCGCCGCCGCCATCGTGTTGGAGGATCTGCTGCTTCAGCGCGATGGGGAACACCCGGTGGAATAAGACGGAATAGTTCTGTCCCTTGTGACAATATACCGAAAAAAGAAGGTGGATGTATGCCGGATTTGAGCGATTATCGCGCCCGGATTGACGAGATCGACGGACAGATTACCCGCCTGTTGGAAAGGCGCATGCAGGTGGTGGAAGGCATAGCGCGCTATAAATTGGAAAAGGGCATGCCGGTGCTGCAGCCTGAGCGCGAGGCTCAGGTCATCGAAAAGCAGGTGGCCCGGCTGGAAAACCCGGAAAACGCCGGGGCCATCCGGGGATTGTATGCTGAAATCATGCGGTCGAGCCGCCAGACCCAAATCAAGCTCATCGGTCAGGACAAGGATGAGCCCCTGCCCGAGATCAGGGATTGGGTGGAGCATCCCCGGGCCGCCTATCCCGGGGTGCCGGGCTCGTTTTCCGAGCAGGCCGCCCTGGATTTCTTTGGAGATTCCGCCCAAATCAGCCACTTTGACCAGTTTGAACAGGTGTGTCAGGCGGTCAAGGCGGGCGAGGTGGACTATGGAGTGTTGCCCATCGAAAATTCCTCCACCGGCGCGGTGACGGATTCCTATGATCTGTTGGACCGGTACGAGCTGTATATCGTGGGCGAGCAGTTGGTCAAAATTGAACAGCACCTGATGGCCCTGCCCGGAACCCGGTTGGAAGAGATCCGCGAGGTCTATTCCCATGCCCAGGGCATTGCACAGAGCAGTGTATTTTTAAAGCAGCACCCCGAATGGCGGGTGGTGCCCTATCTGAACACCGCCATCAGCGCCAAGATGGTTCGTGACAGCGGGGACAGGACGCGCGCCGCCATCGCCGCCGAGCGGGCGGCCCGGCTGTACGGCCTGGAAATCCTTCAGCGCAACGTGAACTTCAGCCGGAACAACAACACCCGCTTTGTAATCGTGAGCCGCCATCCCATGGCCCGGCCCGGGGCTGATAAGGCCAGCGTGAGCTTTACCTTGGAAAACCGGGTGGGCACCTTGTCCCAGGTGCTGAGCTGCTTTGCGGCCCATGGCATCAACATGAGCCGGATTGAGTCCCGGCCCATTGCCGGCAAGCCCTGGGAATACGATTTTTACGCGGATTTCGAGGGCGCCATGGAGCTGGACCGCATCCGCGAAGCCCTGTCCCAGGCCCGGCAGGACACCCGGATGCTCAGACTGCTGGGCATCTACCGCAAGGCCGCGCACGAGGAGGCATAGCCCATGGAGTTTTATGGACTGATTGGAGAAAAGCTGGGCCATAGCCTGTCCGAACCCATCCACCGCATGTTCTTCGAACTTATGGGGATTCAGGGCGCCTATAAACTGGTGGAGGTGCCCAAGGATCAACTCCCCGGATTGGGCGCAGCCATGCGCCTCATCGGCATCCGGGGCATGAACGTGACCATTCCCTATAAACAGGCCATCATGGATCAGCTGGACCGGGTGGATGAGATGGCCCGGCGGGTGGGCGCGGTGAACACCGTGCTGCTCAGGGAGGGCGAACTCACCGGCTACAACACCGATGTGTACGGGCTTCGGGCACTGATGGACCGCCATAAAATGCCCGTTCAAGGCGCCACCGCGGCCATACTGGGCACCGGCGGGGTGTCCAAGGCCGCGCTGGAGGTGCTGCTGTCCGGGGGGGCCCAAACCATCTATTATGTCAGCAGGGACAAGGCTGGCAAGCGCGCCCCGGATCCCAGGGTGATCTGCGCGGATTACCGGGATTTGGCGGAGCTGAGCGGGGATATCCTCATCAACTGCACCCCGGTGGGCATGTACCCCAAGGCCGGGGTCTCCCCGGTGGGGCGCGAAATCATCGCCCGCTTTGACCATCTGGTGGACACCATCTACAACCCCATGGAGACCGAATTTTTGAGAATGGGCCGGGAGATGGGCAAAAACACCTGCAACGGCCTGTACATGCTGGTGGCCCAGGCCATGGCCGCCCAAGCCATCTGGCAGGGCGAGCCGGTGCCCGAAGCCGTCACCGAGCGCATCTATCATCGCCTCAAAGATGATATGGAGCCCGCGCGCCGGGTGTTTATCATTGGCATGATGGGCTGCGGCAAGACCACCTTGGGCAAGGCGCTGGCTGAACGCATGAACCTGGATTTTGTGGATATGGACGACGAAATCGAGCGGATGAGCGGACATTCCATTCCCGATCTGTTCGCCCAGGGGGAGGCGGTATTCCGGGAGTGGGAGAGCAAGGTGTGCGAGGGCCTGAGCCTGCGCAAAAACCTGGTGGTGGCCACCGGGGGCGGGGCCCCCCTCTATGAGCGCAACCTCAGGGCCATGAAGGCCAACGGCGGACTGGTGCTCTACAACGACCGGCCGGTGGAGCGCATCGCCCGGGATATCGATATGAGCGGCCGGCCCATGTTGGCCGGGGGCATGGACAGGCTGTATGAATTGGCCAAGGAGCGCGCGCCCCGGTATGCCCGGGCGGCGGATCTGACGGTTTTGAACGACGCGGGGCCCGAAGAGGCCCTGGAAAAGATGGTCGCGGCGTTGAAAGGAGCGTGGAAGGCATGAAGATTATGGTGCTCAACGGGCCCAATTTGAATATGACCGGCATCCGCGAGGTGGGGGTGTACGGCAGCGAAACCTATGAACAGCTCAAGGGATACATTGAAGATCAGGCGGCCCGGCGGGAAATTCAGGTCAAGGTGCTGCAAAGCAACCACGAGGGCCAGCTCATCGACTGGATTCACGAAGCCTATTTTGAGGGCTACGACGGACTGATTATCAATCCCGGAGCCCTGACCCATTACAGCTATGCGCTGCACGACGCCATCAAGGCCGCGCTGCTCCCGGCCGTGGAGGTGCATCTTTCCAACATCCATGCCCGGGAGGAGTTCCGGCGCCGCTCGGTGACCGCTGCGGCCTGTCTGGGTCAGATCTCAGGGCTGGGCAAGCAGGGCTATGCCCTGGCCATGGACGCGCTGGCCGCGCGGGACGGAGGCAGGGCATGATCGCCATTGTGGGGTTGGGCGTCATCGGGGGCAGCTATGCCATGGCGCTCAGGCGCGCGGGCTATGACCAGGTCTGCGCCATCGATCAGGATGAACAGACCTTGGAAAAGGCGCTGGCCATGGATCTGATCTGTGCGGGCAGCACCCATGGAAGACAGCTGCTGCGCCAGGCGGATCTGACGATTTTGTCCATCTATCCCCACAGCGTGGCCGGCTTTTTGAGGGAACACGCCTCGGATTTTAAGCCGGGCAGCGTGATTACCGACGCCACCGGGGTGAAGAGCGAACTGGCGCGCCAAATTCCGGATATCCTGCCCCCGGATGTGGATTTTGTCATGGGACATCCCATGGCCGGGCGGGAGAAAAAGGGGCTGGATTTCGCCTCGGACCGGGTGTTTCAGGGCGCGAATTATATCCTCACCCCCACGGCGCGCAACCGGGAAGAGAACTTGAAAAAGGTGGAAAAGCTGGCCCTGGAGCTGGGCTTCCGGCGGGTGGAGCGCATCACCCCCGAGCAGCACGACGAGATCATCGCCTTTACCTCTCAGCTGCCCCATGCCCTGGCCGTGGCGCTCATCAACAGCGACAAAGAAGGGCGGGACACCAGCCGCTTTATCGGGGACAGCTACCGCGACCTGACCCGCATCGCCAACATCAACGCGGAACTTTGGAGCGAGCTGTTTTTGCAAAACAGGGCCTATCTTTTGGAGGCCATAGAGGGCTTTGAGGCCCAGTTGGATATTCTGAAGGAGGCCCTGCGCGGGCAGGACCGGGAGACGCTGGTGGAGCGGTTCGAGGAATCCTCCCGGCGGCGCAGCGCCATGAATTAGGAAATTTATCCAAATAAAAACCGGCGGATAAAGCGAAAATGCCTTATCCGCCGCAGACTGTCAAAAAGCCTGACTTATCACTCTGGGGATGCATGAAGGGGCCGGGGCCCCTTCATATTCAATCCGCAGGGCCGGCTTCGCCGGACCGAGGAGCGGCCCAAGTGGCCGCTTCCTCTATCATTTTACTTCTCGCCCCAACCTCGGCTTCGCCGGGTTGGGGTTCCGGTTCTGCGGGGCCCTTTGGGCCGTCCTCGAACCTCCAGCCGCGCAAAGCGCGGCCTTCGACTTCTCGCCCCAACCTCGGCTTCGCCGGGTTGGGGTTCCGGTTCT
>DVJW01000149.1 GCA_018716505.1 Candidatus Faecaligallichristensenella faecipullorum
CCCCCTGGGCCCTCCAAGAAAAGAGCCTCCCCGCCAGGGGAATTTCGCTTTCCTTTGAAAAAGGAAAGTGGACCTCCCCCCTGGCCCCTCCATAAAAACTGCCCCCCGCCAGGGGGAATTTCGCTTCCCTTTAAAAAAGGAAATAAATTTCCTCCCTTTTCCAAAGGGATTCAAAATCCTCCCCCTTTTATTTCCCCCCAAAAAGCTGGAACAATATCCCCGCGCGTGTTATACTGAAAGGGAACAAGGGGGCGGTTTGCGCCCGTTATTTCGATATCATGAACAGGAGGAACAGAGGATGCAGGTACGGGTTTTTAAGGATGCACAGGCCGTGGCCAAGGCGGCGGCCATGATCTTTGCCGCCCAACTCGCGGAGAAGAGCGACAGCGTGCTGGGGCTTGCCACCGGTTCCACGCCCGTGGAAACCTACCGGAAGATGATCGAGCTGTATAACGAGGGCCAGATGGACTTTTCCAAGGTAAAGTCCTACAACCTGGACGAATATGTGGGCCTGGGCCCGGAGCACGAATGCAGCTACCGCTATTTTATGCAGGAACAGCTGTTCAACCATATCAACATTCGCCCGGAGAACACCTTTGTGCCCAGCGGGGTGGCCGACAACCTGGATCAGGTGGGCCTGGCCTACGATGAGGCGGTGCGGGCCGCGGGCGGAGTGGACCTGCAACTGCTGGGCATCGGCAACAACGGCCACATCGGCTTCAACGAGCCGGACGACCATTTTACCAGCGCCACCCATGTGGTCAACCTCACCGAGTCCACCATCAAGGCCAACACCCGCTTCTTCAAGAGCGAATCCGAGGTGCCGCGCCAGGCCATCAGCATGGGCGTGGGCACCATCATGAGCGCCCGCAAGATTCTGCTGCTGGCCCTGGGCGAGGCCAAGGCCCAGGCGGTGCGCGACACGGTCAAGGGCCACATCACCCCCCGGGTGCCGGCCAGCGTGCTCCAGCTGCACCCCAACGCCATCATCCTGCTGGATGAGGCCGCGGCGTCGAAACTCTAAAAACAGTTGGGTGCAGGATTGCCGCAGGTTTTCCTCCGCGGATCCTGCACCGCTTTTCTAAAGACCAGGCGTCTGACCCATCGATGAAAGGAGCGCGTTCCATGACGGGTTTTTCCCTCATTCCCCTGAGCCAGGCGGCCGGAGCGGCCTATGAAATACTGCGGGACATGCCCTCGGAGAGCGGCTATGCCAACCCGGCTTACGGCATGGAGAAGGCCGAATATCTGCGCTGGGCCGCGGATGGCGGGCAGACTGCGCCCTCCGGGAGCGAGGCGGAAAACCCGGTTCAAAGCTATGTGCTGCTGCATGAGGGGGCGCCGGTGGCCGTGGGCCGGCTGCGGCTGAGTCTGAACGAGGACCTGGAACGGGCGGGCGGCCATATCTCCTACGCGGTGCCCGCGGCCCTCAGGGGCCGGGGCTATGCCCAGATGCTGCTGCATCTGTTGGTGCAAAAGGCCGGGGAAAACGGGGTGCGCCAGGTGCTGGTGACCATCTACGACCATAACCTGCCCTCCATCCGGGTGGCGGAAAAATGCGGCGGCGTGCTCTCGGGCCGCAGGCCGGGCTGGTGCTATTATGTGATCGACACCAAAAGGCCCCTGATGGACGAGCGCATACTCGCCTGCATGGAGTCGGCCATGGGCATTCGGGTGCGGAGCGCCCGTCCGGTGCTGGGCGGGTATCTGAACGCCAAATGGCGGGTGCAAAGCAGCCTGGGCGCCTTGCTGGTCAAGCAGTACAGCATGACCCGCTTTGACCCCGAGCGGCTGAAGGCGCTCTCCTGGGCCCTGGCCCATCAGCTCCAGGTTCAAAACGCCCTGCCCACCGCCCGGCTGATTCCCCATCAGGGCAAGGCCCTCCTCAACCCCGCCAAGGGGGTGTACTTTGTGGTCATGCGCTACGCGCGCGGCCATACCCTGGAAACGGGGCGCCCCACCCCGGTTCAGATGATGGACCTGGGCCGGGTTTGCGCCCGGATGCACCGGGCCATGCGGCCCCTGCCCGGGGAAACGCCGGCAGACGGCTTGCCGGACGGACGGGCGCTGGAGGAGAACCTCACAAAGCTTGAGGCCCTGGCCGGTCAACGCGCCCGCCTTCAGGCCCTGGCCCGCGCCCAGCGCGCCATGCTGGCCCAAAGGCCCCCCTGCCCCGGCCCGGCGGGCATGGCCCACCGGGATTTCGCCCGGGACAATGTGCTCTTTGGTGCGGAAGGGGTGCGGGCGGTGCTGGACTTCGACCGGGCGCGGCCGGGCTGGCCGCTGCTGGACGTGGCCCGGGCGGTCATGAGCTTTTGCTTTGACGGCCAGCGGTTGGAGCGGCCCCTGGTGCGCGCTTTTTTGACCGGATACAGAAGGGTGGGCAAGCTCTCCCGCAGGGATCTCTTGCGGGGCCTCAGGCTGCTCTGCCGGGTGGAAACCCTGTATTGGCTCACCCCGGATTGCCTTTTGAAGGATCAGGCCCCCAAGGTGGAGCGTTTTGTGCGGGAGATCGAGTTTTTGAGCCTGCATTATGATGAGCTGGAAAGGTTGATATTATAGGGGGAGTTCCCCCTATGATCCCCTTGGGAAGGAAACCTTTCATGGAGGGGCCAGGGGGAACCTTCCGTAATGGTTCCCCCTAGGCCCCTCCAAGCCACCCCTACCCCCTCTAGCGGTTTTGGGGTTGACGTTCGCTCCGCTATTGGCTATCGGAGTTTGCCGTGCCAGGCACGGCAGGATAAGGGATAAGGCCCTAACCGAAGCGCAAAGCCCGCTGGATTAGGGCTTCTTTCCTATTTTGCCGCGCTTAGCGGGCAAATTCAGCCAACCTTTAGCGGAGCGTTGCGGGGGTGGCCCCACGCCGGGGGCGGCGAGCCCCCACAGTGGCCGTTTCAGGGGGGTTACGGGTGGTTTGGAGGGCCCTAAGGGGGGAAATTCGGAATCCCCCCTGGGCCCTCCAAGAAATGAGCCTCCCCGCCAGGGGATTTTCGCTTCCCTTTGAAAAAGGGATTCACTCTTCCCCTGATTTGCCCACAAAAATCTTGTTCACAACCTGTTGATTAACTGTGGATTATTTGCATTTAACGTGTGCAAAGCGTATAATATATCTTGAGCGCGTGCGCGCCTTTTTGGGCGGCGCGCGAATTAACGCATGAGATAAGCCGGAGGAATGGATACAATGAAGCTTGGCGTGGTAGGACTGCCCAACGTGGGCAAGAGCACACTGTTTAATGCCATCACCTGCGCGGGGGCGCAGGCCGCGAACTATCCCTTTTGCACCATCGACCCCAACACCGGGGTGGTGGCGGTGCCGGACGAGCGGCTGGATGAGCTGGCGAAAATGTATAACCCCGAAAAGGTGACCCCGGCCGTGCTGGAGTTTGTGGACATCGCGGGCCTGGTCAAGGGGGCCAGCCGGGGCGAGGGCCTGGGCAACAAGTTCCTGTCCCACATCCGGGAGGTGGACGCCATCGTGCATGTGGTGCGCTGCTTTGAGGATCCGGACGTGATCCATGTGGACGGCAGCGTGGACCCGGCCCGGGATATCGACACCATCCAGACCGAGCTCATCCTCTCGGATCTGGAGAGCGTGACCAAAAGGGCCGAGAAGGCCAAAAAGCTGGTCAAAAACGGGGAGAGCAAGTATGCCCTGGAGGCCTCGGCCGCGGAAATCGTGGAAAAGCACTTGAACGAGGGCAAGCCGGCCCGCACCGCCCCCCTGTCCGAGGAGCAGAAGGAGGCGGTCAGGGACTGGTTTTTGCTCACCATGAAGCCGGTGATCTACGCGGCCAACATCGCCGAGGACCAGGTGGGGGAGGAGGCGGACAGCCTGCCCATGGTGCGCAAGGTCAAGGAGATCGCGGAGGGCGAGGGTTCCCAGGTGCTGGTGATCTCGGCCAGGGTGGAGGAGGAAATCGCCCAGCTGCCCGAGGAGGAAAAGCAGGAATTCCTTCAGGAGATGGGCATCGGGGAGAGCGGCCTCAACCGGCTGGTCAAGGCCGGATACACCCTTTTGGGGCTGATCAGCTACCTCACCGCCGGGCCCAAGGAGGTGCGCGCCTGGACCATCGAAAACGGCACCAAGGCCCCCCAGGCCGCGGGCAAGATCCATTCGGACTTTGAGAAGGGCTTTATCCGGGCCGAGGTGGTGAGCTATGAGGCCCTGATGCGCGAGGGCTCCATGGCCGCCTGCAAGGAAAAGGGCCTGGTCCGAAGCGAGGGCAAGGAGTATGTGATGAAGGACGGGGACGTGGTGCTGTTCAGGTTCAATGTGTAAGGGTGGATTTCCTTTGGGAAAGGAAACGAAATCCCCCTTGGGAAGGGGAAACGAGTAGCGAGGGGACTAGGGGGGGAGGGTGAATCCCTTTTCCAAAGGGAAGCGAAAATCCCCTGGCGGGGAGCAGTTTTTATGGAGGGGCCAGGGGGAGGTTTCCGTAATACCTCCCCCTAGGCCCCTCCAAGCCACCCCTACCCCCTCCAGCGGTTTTGGGGTGACGTTCGCTCCGCTTTTGGCTATCGAAATTTGCCGTGCCGGGCACGGCAGGATAAGGGATAATGCCCTAATCGAAGCGCAAAGCTCGTTTGATTAGGGCCTCTTTCCCATTTTGCCGCGTTTAGCGGGCAAAATCAGCCAACCTTTGGCGGGGCGTTGCGGGGGTGGCCCCGCGCCGGGGGCGGCGAGCCCCCACAGCGGCCGTTTGAAGGGGGTTATGGGAGGTGTGGAGGGATTTAAGGGGGAGGATCGGAACTCCCCCTAATCCCTCCACATTTTGCCGCCCACCTCTGGGCATTTCACATTCCTTTGGAAAAGGAGTGCCCTGTTTCCCTTTTTATAAAGGGAAAATCATTTTGGGACTATGTTTTCTCCCCGCTTGCTGCTATAATAAATTATGGAAATCCATAAAAACCCAGCGGCGTTGGCCGCCGCTTTCAAAACAGGACGCAAATTTGGAGGAGGGAAAACCATGAAGGAGACCTTGTTGCCGGATTGGCAAAACCCAGAGGTGCTGCACATCAACCGGGAGGAGCCCAGGGCCCAGCTGATTCCCTATCAGTGCGTGGAGACCGCCATGATCGGGGACCGGGGACTCAGCGAGCACTACCGGCTGCTCAACGGAACCTGGGACTTTTATTACGCCCCCACCGGCCGCGCGCCCGAAGGATTTTGGGACGAGGAGTATGAGGAGGACGGCCTGGGCTGGTCGGTGCTTCCGGTGCCCGCCAATTGGCAGATGCACGGCTACGACATCCCCCAATACACCAACGTCAACTACCCCATCCCCTGCGACCCGCCCCATGTGCCCGACGAAAACCCGGTGGGCTGCTACAGGCGCAGGTTTACCTTGCCCGCCGCCTGGGCCGGACGGCAGGTGTTCTTAAATTTCGACGGGGTGAACTCGGCCTTCTATGTATGGGTCAACGGCAAGCTGGCCGGATTTTCCAAGGTGGCCCATATGCCCGCGGAATTCGATATCACCGCCCTGCTGCACGAGGGCGAAAACCTGATCGCGGTCAAGGTGTTCAAATGGTCGGACGGCACCTACCTGGAGGATCAGGACTTCTGGCGGCTGAGCGGCATCTTCCGGGACGTGTATCTTTTGGGGGTGCCCAAGACCCATATCCGGGACGTCAGGGTGCGCGCCACATTGGAAAACGGCTATAAGGACGGAAAGCTCAGCGCCAAGGTGGAGCTCAAGAGCTACGCCAGGGCCGCGGGCATGGTGGAGCTGGAGGCCCGGATTCTGCGGGGCAGCGCCCTGGTGAAGAGCTATAATTTCACCGCCAACCTGCAGGCCGGGGAAAGCCTGATCCAGGACGTGGAGCACACGGTGGAGGGCTGCAAGGCCTGGACCGCCGAGACCCCGAATCTGTACACCCTGATCCTGATCCTTCGGGGCGAGGGCGGAATTTTGGAGGTTCAGCGGGTGGACTTCGGCTTCAAAACCGTGGAGATCCGCGACCAGCAGCTGTTTGTCAACGGCAAATCCATCAAGCTCAAGGGCGTCAACCGCCACGACACCCACACCATTCTGGGCCATGTGACGCCCGTGGAGTCGCTGATCCGGGACATCGAGCTGATGAAACAGCACAACATCAACACCGTGCGCACCTCCCACTACCCCAACGACCCCAGGTGGCTGGAACTGTGCGACCGCTACGGCCTGTATGTCATCGACGAGGCCGATCTGGAATGCCACGGCATGGAGGTGGTGGGCGGCTGGAGCCGGCTCAGCGATTCCCCGGACTGGAAGGCCGCCTATGTGGACC
The DNA here is from genome assembly GCA_018716505.1 of Candidatus Faecaligallichristensenella faecipullorum. Lineage (GTDB taxonomy): Bacteria > Bacillota > Clostridia > Christensenellales > Aristaeellaceae > Faecaligallichristensenella > Faecaligallichristensenella faecipullorum. Next base: position 6,271 of record DVJW01000149.1, read on the forward strand.
GCATGGTGCGCATGGTGAGAAGGGACCTGAACCACGCCTCCATCATCATGTGGTCGCTGGGCAACGAATCCGGCTACGGCCGCAACCATCAGGCCATGAAGCAGGCCGCCCTGGAAATCGACGGCACCCGGCCCATCCACTATGAGGGCGACAAGACCGAGGACACCGAGACCAGCGATGTGGTCTCCACCATGTATCCCAGCGTGGAGCGGTTGATTGAGGAGGGCCAAAAGGACAATCCCAAGCCCTATTTCATGTGCGAATACGCCCACGCCATGGGCCTGGGGCCGGGCAGCTTAAAGGAATATTGGGACGCCATTTACGCCAGCAAGCGGCTCATCGGGGGCTGCGTCTGGGAATGGGTGGACCACGGCATGCTCACCTCCACCGAGGACGGGGTGGAATACTACGCCTACGGCGGGGATTTTGGGGAGGCGCCCCACGATGCCAACTTCTGCGTGGACGCCCTGAACTATCCGGACCGCACCCCGCACACCGGGCTCATCGAGTACAAAAAGGTGCTGGAGCCGGTGAAATTTGAACTGACCGACCCCGTCAAGGGCGAGATCAGGGCGCGCAACCTGTACGACTTCATCAGCCTGGACCATCTGGACGCGGCCTGGAGCCTGGTCAGCGAGGGCGAACGGCTTCAGAGCGGCCGGCTCGACCTTTCGGGCATCGGGCCCGGCGAGGAGAAGACCTTCACCTTGCCCTACGAGCTGCCATCCAGCGGGGAAAACTTCCTGGAAATCGAGGTCAGCGAGGCCTTTGAGACCCTGTGGGCGCCCAGGGGCCACGAGGTGTGCTTTGCCCAGATTCAGCTGCCCAGCGCGCCCTCCATCTTCCGCTACGCCGCGGATCAGATGGCGCCCCTCACCCTGGTCGAGGATGAGGACAGCCTGGATATCTGGGGCGAGGATTTCTCGGTGCGCTTTGACAAGGCCACCGGCATCATGACCTCCTGGATGATCGCGGGCACCGAAATGCTGCTGGAGGGCCCGGTGACCAACCTGTGGCGCGCGCCCACCGACAACGACGTGCATCAGAAGGAAAAATGGAAGCGGGCGGGCCTGGACAAGCTCCAGAGCCGGCTCACCGGGTTCGAGGCCGAAAAGGCGGGCGACAGCCGGGTGGACGTGACGGTGGAATGGGTGCATTCGGCCTACACCGTGTCCCCCTGCCTGAGGAGCAAGATGACCTTCAGCGTGTTCGGAAACGGCGATATCCGGCTCAAGACCAGCTTTATCCCGCTGAGGGAGCTGCCCTACCTGCCCAAGCTGGGGGTGCAGATGAAGCTGAACGGCGATCTGGACCGGGTGCTGTGGTATGGCCGCGGGCCCCACGAGAACTATCCGGATATGCACGAATCCGCCCGGGTGGGCCTGTACACCGCCTTGGTGGAGGACCTGCACGAGCCCTATGTGCGGCCCCAGGAGAACGGGGCCCGGGGCGGCATCCGCTGCCTGGCGCTCACCGATATTCTGGGCGCGGGCTTTATGGTCATCGGCGAACAGGTGGACGGGGAGGGCTTCAGCTTCACGGCCCACGACTACACCGACCAGGCTTTGGACCAGGCCCAGCACACCTACGAGCTGGAAAGCCAGGATATGACCGTGCTTTCCCTGGATTACCGCCAGGGCGGCCTGGGCTCCAATATCTGCGGCCCCGAGCCCCAGGAGCAGTATCAGCTCAAGCTGGAAAAAGAGGAGAGCTATACCCTGATGTTCCGGCCCTATAGCCGCCAGAAGGGCGAAATGATCAATTTTGCCAGGTGTATGGCAGAGTAATAATTCTGGAGGGGCCAGGGGGAGGGTTCCCCCTGAACCCCCCTTTTGCAAAGGGAAGCAAAAATTGCCCAGAGTGGGCGGCAAAATGTGGAGGGATTAGGGGGAGTTCCGATCCTCCCCCTTAAATCCCTCCACCCCTCCCATAACCCCCTTCAAACGGCCGCTGCGGGGGCTTGCCGCCCCCGGCGCGGGGCCTCCCCCGCAACGCTCCGCTAAAGGCTAGCTGAATTTGCCCGCTAAACGCGGCAAAACAATAAAAAGACCCTAATCCAGCGAGCTTTGCGCTTCGGTTAGGGCCTTAGCCTTTATCCTGCCGTGCCTGGCACGGCAAACTCCGATAGCCAATAGCGGAGCGAACGTCAACCCCAAAACCGCTGGAGGGGGTAGG
>DVJW01000150.1 GCA_018716505.1 Candidatus Faecaligallichristensenella faecipullorum
GCCGCCCCCGGCGCGGGGCCTCCCCCGCAACGCTCCGCTAAAGGTTCGCTGAATTTGCCCGCTAAGCGCGGCAAAACAGAAAAAGTGACCCTAATTAGACGGGCTTTGCGCTTCAATTAGGGCCTTAACCCTTATCCTGCCGTGCCCGGCACGGCAAATTCCGATGGCCAAAAGCGGAGCGAACGTCAACCCCAAAACCGCTGGAGGGGGTAGGGGTGGCTTGGAGGGGCCTAGGGGGAACCATTACGGAAGGTTCCCCCTGGCCCCTCCATAAAACTTGCGCCCCGCCAGGGGAATTTCGCTTCCCTTTGCAAAAGGGATTCAACCTTCCTAAAGGAAATTTCCCCCTAATCATGACTCCACTGCCCCACGCGCCTGAGCAATTCGTCGGCCTCCATCTGGCTGTCCACATGGACCAGCAGATACAGCCCCCTGGAGGACAGCGCCTGCATCAGGGTCTCCACCTGATCCGCGCCCGCATGGATAATCAGGCCCTTGCCCGCGCGCTGGATGCGCTGAAGTTCGGGCATGTAATCGGTGCAGGGGGGCTGCCCGGCCACCTGGGTCCATTGAATGGCCCGAATGCCCGGAATGGACAGCAGGGTATCCAGATGGCGGATCTGCTCCACCCCGTCGAAATGGTACAGCGCGTAATCCAACATCTGGCTCTGGGCCCTGAGTTCCGGGGCGATGAACTCGTCAAACAGCCTGGGGGAGATCATCACCGACATATCGCACTGCATCTGGGCATGGAAGCCCGGGGCCCAGGTGTTGAGCCACTGCACGCAGCCCCCGCCCTCATTCACCGGGGCGGTTATGGCGCGCACCTCCCTCATGATCCGCTCATAGGCCGCCTGAATCTTTTGAAGCGCCCGCTGAACGGCCTGGGGCTCCTCCAGCATGGCGGTCATCAGGGCATCCGGGCCCATCAAATGGGAGAGGGCGTCGGCGTTGCCGGTGGAATCGGGCATGGAAATAAAGTAATCGCCCCCGCTGTCCTGGGCAAAGGCCCGGGCCAGCTCCAGGGTCTTTTGATACAGCGGGCTGGCTTCGTCAAACTCCAAATCGTCCGGATGCTTCAGGGAGGGGAAAAACCACACCGTATCCCGGATATAATGCCGCTCGCCCTTGAAAAATCCGGCGTGGCCGCCGGCCCCCAGATCCAGGGGCATGCAGGGAAAGGCGTCGCCCGCGTAATAGGTGCGCTCCATCTGGGCGCGGTTGGCCGCGATGACGGCCTGGGGATCGGTGTAATAGGCCTCGTCCCGGGTAAAGGAGGGCGCGCTCCCGGCCCCATCCCTGGGGGCCATGATGCTCACACAGCAGCGGTCCAGAATTTCCCCATTCCAAAAGGCGGCCTGGCGGGCCTTGGACTTTTCCCAATCCTCCCGATATCTCATGAGTCTCACCTCACCTCAAAAAGTTCCATCTCCCCCGGGGCAACCTCCAACCGGGCGCGCCCCTGGCCGTCGGCCCGGCCATTGGCCCCGGTCAGCGGGTTATACAGCTCCTTGCCGGCCAGGGCGGGCAGCCGCAGCTCCACCCGCTCCCCACGGCCCTGATTGGACAGGATCAAAAAGCGGAGCGCCTCGCCCTGATACAGCGCGTCCACCCGGAGGGCGTCCTGGGTTTCGGCGTTTCTTTCCACCCCGGCCGCCCCGGCCATCCGGCCCAGGAAGGCGGCGTTTTCCCGGGCGTCCGCACAGCCCATGAGGGTGCCCGCGATCACGGCCAGGCCCGCGCCATAGCGGTTTTCCACCACCGCCGGGACGCCGTCCTCAAAGGCGGCCAGGACCCGGGCCCCTTCCCGCGGCTCAAAGCCCTGCATAAAGCCGAAGCCGCTCAAAACTGGCCGGCCCTGCGCATCCATCAGGGGAAAACGGCTTTCGCGGATATCCTGGTCCGCGCTGTAGGCGTCCTGAAATCCGCCCAGGCTGTAGGCGCATTTCTCCTCGGCCCCGAACACCCCGTCAAACCCAAACCCGGGCTGCATTTCGGAAAAGCAGCCGTTCTCGTCCGACACCCCGGCGAAAAAGGCCTCGCTGAACAGATGGCCCCCGGCGCGCACCCATGCCTTGAGCTTGTCCGCCGCCGCCCGCTCCATGTAATACGGAAACGGGGTCAAAATCATTCGGTACTGGCCGAGGTCGCTCTCGATCATCTGGCGCTCGGACAGGATGTCCACGTTGTAATTTTCGCCATACAGCGCGTCGAACAGGCCCTTGACCGAGCGGTAGTGCAGCTGGATGTTGCCCGAGGAGACCCAATCGAAGATCTGGTTTTTGCCGCTGTTCAGGATGGCGATCCGGGCGGGCTTGGGCAGGGCGCGGCTCAGGGCCGGGGCGCAGGATTGCAGCGCGTCGTTGATGCGCTTGGCAAAGGCAAAGGCCGGGGTGTTGGTCCTCCCCCTGAGATCCATCAGCCCCCAGGCCGGGGCCTCGTTGCCCAGCACTTCGGGGCGCAGCTGCCAATACTGAAAGCCCTTCATGCCCCGGGCCAGGGGCACGAAAATATGCCGCTTAAAGGCCGCGAAATCGGGCTTTACCGGCCGGGCATAGCTGGAGCCGCCCATGGCGTGGATTTCCGAGGCCAGGATGGGCTTGCCCGGGGCGGCCGAGGCGGTGACCGCCGAGGCAAAGGGCTCGGAGCCGATGCTGCACCCGAACATATCGCACTCCTTGGCCAAAAGATAATCGTCCGAGCCGGTGGTAATCAGGTTAAAATAGGGCATGGGCACGGTGTGCACCATGACCGGGTGATGGTCCCCCGCCTCCCGCACCGCCTGTTTGCGCAGGCGCACCTCCTGGGCGCAGACCTGGGCAAAGAACATCCTAAAATCCACCATGGGCTTGGGCACCCCAAGGCCCCGGGGCAATTCCACCTGGTCAAAGTCCCCGAACATGCCGTGCCAGGCCGCGTTCAGCGCCCCAATGTCCGGGTATTTTTCCCGGAGCCATTGGATAAACGCGGCGCGGCAATGGCCGCAGTAGCACAGCAGGTTTTCGGCCACCGGTTCCCGCAGGATGCCGTTGGACAGCTCCACCTCGTTCCACAGATCCCAGAGCAACAGCGCGGGGTGGTCCTTAAAGCGCAGGGCCGCCTCGCGCAAAAAGGCGTACCGCTCGGCCCGGGCCTCGGGGTGGTTCAGGCAGGGGCCCGGACAGCCCCCGGTTTGGCGGTAGGCCAACAGCTGGGGCCGCATCACCCTTCCGGCGGCGGTGACCATGAAGCTGTCCGGATACTCCGCGTCGAACCAGGCGGGCGCGCCGTCGAACACGGTGTTGAGGATCACCTTGAGGTGGTTTTTCCCGGCCAGTTCCATGAGCCGCTCCAGGTCCGAAAAATCGTACGCCCCTTTGCGGGGGCTGTTGGCGCGCCACTGAACCCAGAATTTCATGGTGTTGAAGCCGGCGTCCGCCGCGGCCTTGAGATCGTCCGCCCAATGCTCAGGGAACGGGGTGGGCGCGCGGTAGTATTGGGCGCCGTAGGCAATGAAGGAGTCCGGATAAGCCATGGGATTGCACCTTCTTTTTCTATGATAAAATA
>DVJW01000151.1 GCA_018716505.1 Candidatus Faecaligallichristensenella faecipullorum
CAGATTTTGCATTTTCCGTCAATCAACTTTTTTCCCAAATATGCCCAAGTGCTAACCTGCGCTTTATTTCCCTGAAACATCTTCGGGCTATGCTATATAAGACGCAAGCGGGAAGGCATCAGGGCTCTCCCCCCTGAGCGTCGGACGATTCAGCAAAGAAAGGAGGAAGACCCATGAAACTGAAAGTCAAGCTGAACAGCAATCAGGATGTCAAGCGCTTTGTTGACATCACCTCGCAGTACAGCGACAATCTGGAGCTCTGCTTCGATCGCTACACTGTGGACGCCAAGTCTATTCTGGGCATCTTCTCTTTGGATTTGCGCCATCCGGTAGACCTGGTATGCAGCAACCCCAATGAGCAGCTCGTGGAAGACCTGAAAGAGTTTATCGCCTAACCCTTTAGGCGGAAACTCGCCCTCTTACAAAAGCACCGCCCCGCGAAATTTCGCGGGGCGTTTAACTCATCAAAAACTTCGTTTTTGATGAGTAAAGGCCGGCCACCTAAAATTCTCACGAATTTCCGGGCGGCGGCCGGAACGGGAATTCATTTTTCTTCAGAATCGTGAACGATTCTTCTCGAAAAATGACGGAGCCGACGTACACGCCGTCGACTCCGATTGCACAGGCCGTTCTGCCAAACTTTGTTAATAGTCTGAACGCCCCGCGAAGTTTCGCGGGGCGTTTTTATTCCTACTTTTTTACCAAAATCAGCCCGGGAAGCCGTCCCCATCCAAATCCTGGATAGCCTCTTCCCCTTCGGCATCGCCCACGCCGATCATCTCTCGGCCCTGGACGCGGCTGCGCCTGCGCTCCTGTTCAATGATCCGGCTCAGCATATCGCGCACCTCGCCCGGATGCTTGATGTGTTTAAGCTCCAGATTGGGATGGGTGGTGTCCGCCGAATACAGCACCACCGTGCCCACCCCAAAAATCCGGTCGGTCAAGGAACGGCGCATGGAGATATCCAGCACCCGGTACAAAATCAGCTCTTCTTCTTTAATATTCAACAGGCCGGTAATCAAAAACAGCCTGTCCTCGGTCAGCCGGTAGCGGGTAAAGCTGATGGGCATACCCAAAATACGCTTTCTGTCCTTCCAAATAACGTCCGTTTTTGCTCCCATTTTGTTCTCTTTCCTCCCTTTTACCCCTTGCGCTCAGCCAACAGCTTGCGATAGAAGGCCAGATGGCCGGGCAGCGTCTCGAAGGGCTTCAATTCATAGGGACAGCGGGTGGCGCACACCCCACAATGGATGCACTGCTCGATTTTTTCCATATTATGCTGCCACTCCTCGGAAAAATACGGCTCGGCGGGCGAGCGGGTAAGCAGCTGGGTCATGCGGTTGGCGTTGTTGATGGGAATGCCCACCGGACAGGGCATACAGTACCCGCACCCCCGGCAGAATTCCCCCACCAGTTCGCGCCGGTCCTGATCTATTTTCTCCTGAAGCTGGGCGTCCAGCTCCGGCGGATTTTCCGAAAGGGCGAGGATTTGGCGCAGCTCGCTCTCCCGCTGGATGCCCCAGATGGGCACCACATGGGGGAACTTACGAATATAGGCAAAGGGCAGCTCGGCCTGGGTCACCAGTCCGCCGGAAAGCGCCTTCATGGCGATGAAGCCCATCCCCTTTTCCCGGCATTTTTCCACCAATTCCACCTCTTTTGCGGTGGCCAGGTGATTAAACGGATACTGCAAGGTCTCGTACAGTCCGGATTCCACCACCTCAAAGGCCCGCTCGATGGAATGCTGGGTGATGCCGATATGGCGAATCATGCCCTTGCGCCTGGCCTCCAGCGCGGCGTCGTACAGCCCGTCCGCCCCGCCCGGCTTGGGCACAAAGCCCGGATTGTGGAACTGATAGATATCCACATAGTCGGTCTTGAGCATGCTCAGGCTCATTTCCAGATGTTTCCAAAGTTCCTCGCCGGTTTGCGCGCCGGTCTTGGTGGCGATGACCACATTTTCCCGGACGCCCTCAAGGGCAATGCCCAACTTTTGCTCGCTGTCGGTGTAGGCCCGGGCGGTGTCAAAAAAGGTTATGCCCCCCTCCACCGCCTGGCGAATCAATTTCACCGCGGTATCCGTATCCAGCCGCTGAATGGGCAGCGCGCCAAAGCCGGTGCGGGTAATTTCCAGGCCCGTTTTTCCCAATATAAATTTTTCCATTGTGCCCTCCTCTTTAAAATCGCGGGGCCGCCCGGTCAATGCCTCCGGACGGCCCGCCGCGTTTACATCTGTTTTAAAATACGAATCTGTTTGGGCGAAAGCTCAATTTCACCCAAAACCTGTTCGCCGCTTATGGCGTCCTGGGACGCGGGCACCTTGACCTGGGCCGCATTATCCCCAAAGTTCATGATAAACCGATAGAGCTGGCCCTCCTTTACCCGGGAAGTAACCTGAACCCCGGCGGGAACGGAATCCAATATGGGCTTTAATCCGGCCTGGCGCACCAGCCGGGCATACAGCGCCTGCAAAAAGCGCTCCTCCGGCCTGGCGGTCAGATACCAGGCCTTGCCCTTGCCAAAATCGTTCACCGTCAGCGCGGGCATGCCTTTATAGAAGTCGCTGCCATACACCGCCTGCACCCGGGCGGTTTCGGGATGAATCAGATCCAGCAGGAAGCCGCATTCATATTCGCCCTCTATCTCCAACTCATTCCCCTCGCCCATGCAAATGGAATTGTGCTCATCCGGATACAGGCTGTCAATCTCCTCCGACCAGATACCGGCCAGCTTTTTCAACGGGCCCGGGAAGCCGCCCAGGAAACATAGATCGTTTTCGTCCACAATGCCCGACCAATAGGTCATGAGCAGCACGCCGCCGCCGGACACGAATTTTTCCAGCTTTTCAGCCACCCCGGGCTTGACCAGGTACATCATGGGCGCGGCCACGATTTTATAGGGTTCAAGGGACTGTTCCTCGTCGATGACGTCCACATCCACCCCGGCGCGGCGCAGGGCGGCATAGTGCTCCAGCACAGTGGCCTCATACTGCTTGTCCCGCCTGGGGCCCTGGGCATCCTTGACAGCCCAGCGGTTGTTCCAATCATAGATCACCGCGGCCTGGGCCGGCACCCGAGAACCCACCAGGGGCTTCAGCTTTTCCAGATATTCGCCCACCTGGGCGACGTCCCTGAAGACCCGGGTATGCTCGTGGCCCACATGGTCCACCACCGCGCCATGGAACTTTTCACTGGAGCCCCTGCTCTTGCGCCATTGGAAATACTGCACGCTGTCCGCCCCATGGGCCA
>DVJW01000011.1 GCA_018716505.1 Candidatus Faecaligallichristensenella faecipullorum
CTCCGGGGGAAGCCGGTTGCGGCGAGGGGGCCCGCAGGCCCCCGTTGAGCAGCCCGTTTCAGGGGGGTTACGGGTGGTTTGGAGGGCCCTAAGGGGGGAGATTCGGAATCCCCCCTGGGCCCTCCAAGAAATGAGCCTCCCCGCCAGGGGATTTTCGCTTCCCTTTGTAAAAGGGATTCACATCCTCCCCCTGGCCCCTCCATAAAAGGCTCCCTTCCCAAGGGGCTTATAAGGGGAAATTAAAATCCTCCCCTTATCCCTTACTTCAGCACCACCCCGCCCTCGCCCAGGCACCTGAGCAGGGCGATCTTATCGAATTTTTCATTGACAAACAGCGACCTGGGGGCCAGATAGGCCTTTTTTTCGTCGGCCATGTACAAGGTCACCGGAATCGGGCCCGGGGTCTTTTGAAGGATGCGGCTCACCTGATCCCGCTGGGCCGCGCTTTTGAGCCTCAGATACAGCTTCTGGCCGCCCTTGGGCTGAACCGGCCGCTCCTCCACATCGGGCAGGGGCAATTCGTCCGCGGGCGGATAAAAGGGCTTGCGGCGGCTCATGGGCGAAACCGTGCGCTTTTCCGGGGTAAACCCCTTGACCAGAGGCGCGGCCGAATCCATGAGCAGCTTGGGCGCCTCGTCCTCGCGCACCGAAAGCCGCCCGCTCAAGAGCATCACGTCCCCGGCCTCCATGCGGTGGCCGTATTTTTCATACACCCGGGGAAAGAGCAGCACCTCGGTGGCCCCGTACAGATCCTCCAGCGTCACAAAGCCCATCATGCCCCCGCTCTTGGTGGTCTTGGTGCGGATTTCGGTGATCATGCCGCCCATCTGCACGCTGAGCCCGTCGTAGGCCAGGCCATGGTCCTCCCGCTCCTCGCGGGCGTCGCTCAGCCATTGGGCGTTGACCTCCAGCGTGGAGAGCTCCTCCCGGTATTCATCCAGGGGATGGCCGGTGATGTACACCCCGGTCATCTCCTTTTCCATGTTCAGCTTGGTGAGGTGGCTTAAATCCTCCACATCGGGCAGGGGCGGCGGCGGAACCTCGATTTCGGACTCCGCGCCGAACAGGCTGATCTGGCCCTCGATGCGGGTCTTGCGGGTCTTTGAGGCCCCGTCCAGGGCGCGCTCGTACACCGTGAGCTTCTGGGCCCGGTTGCCGGGCAGCGCGTCAAAGGCCCCGGCCCGGATCAGGCATTCCACCGCCCGCTTGTTCACGGCCTCGGTGTTGACCCGGCCGCAGAAATCGTACAGGTCCTTGAAGGGCCCGGAGGCGCGCACCTCGGATACAATGGCCTCCACCGCGTTTCCGCCCACGTTTTTCACCGCGCCCATGCCGAAGCGGATGGCCGGCTTTTCCCCGTCCCGGTCCACGGAAAAGCGGTTTTGGCTCTTGTTCACATCCGGGGGCAGCACGTTGATGCCCCGCTTGCGGCAATACTGGATATAAAAGGCCACCTTGCCGGTGTTGCCGGTGACCGAGTTCATGAGCGCGGCCATGAACTCCACCGGATAGTAATACTTCAGATACGCGGTCTGAACAGCCACCACCCCGTAGGCCGCGGCGTGGGACTTGTTGAAGGCATAGCTGGCGAAGGAGGTCATTTCTTCGAACACCTGTTCGGCCACTTCCTCGGGTACCCCGTTGCGCACCGCGCCGGGCACCACCACTTCCCCGTCCTCCACCTTGCCATGGATAAAGTATTCCTTTTCCTTGGCCATGACGTCGTGCTTTTTCTTGGCCATGGCCCGGCGCACCAGGTCGCTTCTGCCCATGGAATAGCCGGCCATATCCCGCACGATCTGCATGACCTGTTCCTGATACACCATGCAGCCGTAGGTCACCTTGAGGGCCGGTTCCAGCAGGGGATGCAGGTATTTGACCTTGGAGGGGTCGTGCTTGCCCTCGATGTAGCGGGGAATGGAATCCATGGGCCCGGGCCGGTACAGGGAGATGGCCGCGATGATGTCCTCAAAATTCTCGGGGCGCATGTTGGTGAGGAAGGACCGCATGCCGCCGCCTTCCAATTGGAACACCCCGTCGGTGTCCCCGGAGGAGATCATCTCATAGATTTTCGGGTCGTCCAGCGGGATGTCCCCGGGTTTCAAATCCGGGCCGCCGCCCTCGCGGATCATTTTCAGGGTGTCCCCGATCACGGTCAGGGTGCGCAGGCCCAAAAAGTCCATCTTCAAAAGGCCCATGGCCTCCAGGGTGCCCATGGGGAACTGGGTGGTGATCACATCGTCGTTGGTCTGAAGGGGCACATAGTCCGACACCGGCTTGTTGGTAATCAGCACCCCGGCCGCGTGGGTGGAGGCATGGCGGGGCATGCCCTCCAGCGCCCGCCCGGTATCGATGAGCCGCTTGACCTGTTCCCCGCTTTCATAGGCGCGCTGCAGCTCGGGGTTGAGCTTCATGGCCTTTTCCAAAGTCATACCCAGCTCAAAGGGCACCATTTTGGCGATCTGATCCACTTCCTGATAGCTCATGCCCATGACCCGTCCCACGTCCCGGAGCACGCCCCGGGCGGCCATGGTGCCGAAGGTGATGATCTGGGCCACGTGATCGTGGCCATAGCGGCGGGCCACATAGTCGATGACCTCGCCCCTGCGCTCGTAGTCAAAGTCGATATCCAGGTCGGGCATGGTCACCCGCTCGGGGTTCAGAAAGCGCTCGAACACCAGATTGTATTTCAGCGGGTCAATGGAGGTAATATCCAGGGAATAGGCCACGATGGAACCCGCGCCGCTGCCCCGCCCCGGGCCCACCAGAATGCCGTGATCCCGGGCGAACTTGATAAAATCCCAGACGATCAGGAAATATTCCACATAGCCCATGGAGCGGATGACGCCCAGCTCATACGAAAGGCGCTCCCGGGCGTCCTGGCGCTCCGGGGGATATTTTTGATCCAGCCCGGCCCGGCACAGGGATTCCAGGTATTCATAGGCGTCCTGGCCCGCTTCCAGCGGGTAGCGGGGCAGGTGAATTTGGGAAAAATCAAACGCCACCCGGCACCTTTGGGCGATTTTTTCGCTGTTTTCCAGGGCCTCGGGCAGGTTGGGAAACAGCGCGCGCATTTCCTCCTCGCTCTTTAAAAACATCTCCCGGGTCTCCATGCGCATGCGCTCCGGGTCGTCCAGGGTCTTGCCGGTTTGGATGCACATCAGGATTTCCTGGGTGTCGGCGTCCTCCCGGTCCAAATAGTGCACGTCGTTGGTGGCCACCATGGGCAAATCCATTTCCCGGGCCAGCCGGATCAGCCGGGGCAGCAGCCGCTTGTCGTCGTCCAGCCCATGATCCTGAAGCTCGATAAAGAAGTTGTCCGGCCCGAAGATGTCCAGATAGCGCCGGGCCATCCTGCGGGCGTCCTCCTCCCGGCCGTCCAACAGCAGCTTGGGGATATCGCCGGACAGACAGGCCGAGAGCGCGATCAGGCCCCGGCTGTGGCGCTTCAAAAGGGCGTAATCCACCCGGGGCTTATAATAAAAGCCCCGGATAAAGGCCTCGCTCACCAGCTTCATCAGGTTTTGATAGCCCTCCTGATTTTCGCAGAGCAGAATCAGATGGCTGTATTCCCGGGCCTGCTTGTCCTCCATGTTTTCGCAAACATACACCTCGCAGCCGATGACCGGGTGGATGCCCCGCTGTTTGGCGGCCTTATAAAAGTCCACCACCCCATACATCACCCCGTGGTCGGTGATGGCGCAGCTGTCCATGCCCAGGCGCTGAACCTTATCCAGCAGCGGTTCAATGCGGCAGGCGCCGTCCAACAGGCTATATTCGGTATGCAGATGCAGATGGGCAAACATGGCGTTTCCTCCGAACGATGATTTTTCTTCCTTTATCATAGCCCATGGGCCATGGGATGGCAAGTTTTTTTCCCTTTAATAAGGAAAGGAAGCCCCGCCGGGGAGGCCTCTCCGGCGGAGCTTCCAAGGGAATTGGTAAAGTTTTTTGTTTTTTAGGCCGCGGATTCGGCGTCGCCCTGGGCCACCGCCATATAGCGGTCATAGGCGGCCTGCTCGATTTCGATCAGGCGCTCCAGGCCCATGCCGTTCACGGTGTTCACGAAGTTGTCCCAGCCCTCTTCCACATCGATTTCGCCGGTCATGAACTGGGCCTTGGCCTGCTTCAGGTAGTTCTCCAGGTCAGCCCTCAAAGTGGCGCGCTCGCTGGCTTCCTCGGCGGTGTAGCTCAGCTTCGGGAAGCAGTCCACCTGCTGGATGCCGTCCTCGCGCACAGCCAGCGCCACCAAAGCGGCCCAGCCGTACTCGTTCAGGATCTCGTCGCTCTCCACGTCCTCGATGGGCGCGGTGAATAGGGCGCGGCGGTCGTTGTTCCACTCGATGAGCGCCACGGTGCCGTTCAAAGTGGCGTACTTATAGCGGGTTTCCTCGCCGGAGGCGCAGTCGTCAAACACGCGCATCTTGGGCACATCCACGTCCAGGATGTCGTTGTGCTGCCAGTCAAAGGTCTGGCCATCCTTACCAAAGGTGCCGGCCAGCTCGCCCTCGTCGGTGTACATATAGTCCACCATGCGCACCAGGGCCTCTTTGTAGGGCGAGGTGGTGCTGATGGCCACCACGCCGGTTTCGCTGATGAGGCTGGCCAGGCCGGCGGTGGGGGTCTCGTTGAGCTCGCTGGTCAAAGCCGCGACGCCCACGAAGTTCTCGGCGTCGTAGCTGATGTCGGTGACCGCCACCACATAGGGCGCGGAGCCGCAGCCGTAGAAGCCATACAGATCCTTGCTGGCGCGGTCATTGATGGTGGTGCCTTCCACCACGAAGGCTTCCTGCTCGATCAGGCCCTCGCTGAAGGCGCGCGCCATCCACTTCATGTATTCCTTGTAGGCGTCGGTGGTGTTGGCCAGGTAGACCTTGCCGTCCGCGTCGGCCTGCAGAATGTAGTTGATTTCAGAGGTATGGATGCCGTAGGCGCTCATCAGCACCCGCTCCGAGGCCTCGTAGCCCGAGGCGTACAGGTACGGGATCTCATCGTTGGGATCGCCGTTGCCGTTGGCGTCCTGCTCCTTGAAGGCCTTGAGCACTTCATACAGCTCGTCCATGGTCTTGGGCACTTCCATGCCCACGTTGGCCAGCCACTTCTTGTTGATGAAGGTGCGGGAGAAGCGGTCGGTCTCGTCCAGGGAGATTTTCGGGATGGTATAGATGCCGCCGTCGGGCGCGGTCATATAGGCCTCGGCCGCAGGGTACTGCTCCAGATACTTGTTCATATTGGGGGTCATATCCCGGTACTCGTTGAAATTGACCAGGTAGCCCTCGGCGCCCCACTCGTTGGCGTCCAGCATGTTCATGCCGGCGCCGCCCACCATGTCGGTGAGCTCGTCGGAGGCGATCATCAAAGTCAGCTGGGTGCTCCAATCCTCGGAGTTATAGAATTGGCAGGTGATGTTGATGCCCAGATCGTTTTTGAAGTTTTCAATCAGGACAACCTTGGTCCAGTCTTCCAAACCGGAAGGCAGGGGACCCGCCATCGTCACATCGATGACCTCGTTGCAGATGGGGTAGCCCTCGGTGTTGTAGTAGCTCCCCTCTTCGGCGCCGGCCGCGGCCGCGAAGCTCAGCAGCATCGCGCAGGCCATCAACAGGGCCGTCAGCCTTTTGCAGTTTCTCATGGTGCATCCTCCCCTTCAAGAATAAATTTCCTTGCGCCTCCCGGCGAAAGAACCGTCCCGAAACCTCGGAACCTATAAGATTATTGTATTACTCCTTTAACCAAATGTCAATATTATTTTTAATTATTCTTCTCGTTTATGTATTTATTTCATATAATTATATATCAAAAATAGGGCAAAATATACAAAGCCCCGCCAGGAATCTTCCCAGCGGGGCTTTTGGGGCTATGAAGCTTTTTCGTTATGAGGCTTTTTTCGCAGGAAACAAAATCTTACGCGGCTTCTCCGCCCAGCACTTCCTGATAGCGGTCATAGGCGGCCTGCTCGATTTCGATCAGGCGCTCCAGGCCCATGCCGTTCACGGTGTTCACAAAGCTGTCCCAGCCCTCTTCCACGTCGATCTCGCCGGTCATGAACTGGGCCTTGGCCTGCTTCAGGTAGTTCTCCAGGTCGGTCTTCAAGGTGGCGCGCTCGCTGGCTTCCTCAGCGGTGTAGCTCAGCTTCGGGAAGCAGTCCACCTGCTGGATGCCCTCTTCGCGCACAGCCAGGGCAACCAGAGCGGCCCAGCCGTACTCGTTCAGGATCTCCTCGCTCTGCACGTCCTCGATGGGCGCGGTGAACAGGGCGCGGCGGTCGTTGTTCCACTCGATGACGTTGAACGTCTCGTTCAGGGTGCCGAACTTATAGCGGGTTTCCTCGCCGGAGGCGCAGCCTTCCAGCACGCGCATCTTGGGCACGTCCACGTTCAGGATGTCGTTGTGCTGCCAGTCGAAGGTCTGGCCATCCTTACCAAAGGTGCCGGCCAGCTCGCCCTCGTCGGTGTACATATAGTCGATCATGCGCACCAGGGCCTCTTTGTAGGGGGAGGTGGCGCTGATGGCCACGCGGCCGGCTTCCTGCACCACGCTGGCGCGGCCGGCGGTGGGGGTCTCGTTGAGCTCGCTGGTCAAAGCCGCGATGCCCACGAAGTTCTCGGCGTCGTAGCTGATATCGGTGACCGCCACCACATAGGGCGCGGAGCCGCAGCCGTAGAAGCCATACTGATCCTTGCCGGCGCGGTCGTTGATGGTGGTGCCCTCAATAACGAAGGCTTCCTGCTCGATCAGGCCCTCGCTGAAGGCGCGCGCCATCCACTTCATGTACTCCTTGTAGGCGTCGGTGGTGTTGGCCAGGTAAACCTTGCCGTCCGCGTCGGCCTGCAGGATGTAGTTGAATTCGGAGGTATGGATGCCGTAGGCGCTCATCAGCACCCGCTCCACGGCCTCATAGCCCGAAGCGTACAGGAACGGGATCTCATCGTTGGGATCGCCGTTGCCGTTGGCGTCCTGCTCCTTGAAGGCCTTGAGCACTTCATACAGCTCGTCCATGGTCTTGGGCACTTCCAT
>DVJW01000012.1 GCA_018716505.1 Candidatus Faecaligallichristensenella faecipullorum
ATTTACGCAGCAGATTCATATTTTCCTGAATGGTTTTGTTGGCAACGCGCAGATAATCTTCCTCAAAGTGAACATCCAGCAACCAGTGCATGGTTTCCACGGCCCATTCCATCCGGGCATGATGAAGCAGACCTTCCGCAGAAAGCGGGCGGCTGGAAATATAATAATGCCATTGCGAACTTTTTCCCGCTTTTGTTTGAAATTCTGTATGAATCGCTCCTATGCAGGCCAGGCGATCCCATTGGGACTTTTGTGGCAACCACTCAATATCCTGCGTGACAAAAGCCGTCCTCTTTTCGATTCGGTCGCGGCTTTTTTCCCGTATGCTTTGCGCAGACATGCCCCCTCGCAGAGCGTCATCCTGAATATAATCCCGGATATCCTGCATAAGAGAAGGTTGATTCTCCTTGACGCTGAGCAGATAGTCACCTTTGCCGGCAACTATGACCTTTGCAGTCTCTCTTTGGCAATTCAGAGCATCTGCCACAACCAGACATCCAGCAATATCCATCTGCTGCAGCAATTCCTGCACCGCCGGGATTTCATTGCTCTTCCCATCTACGCTTTTGCTGGCAAGGGTCACCCCAAGTTCGGACAGCTGCGCACTGATGATATGCAGCGGCCTCTGGTAGCCCTTCTTTCCTTCCGTGGAACGCACGGTCTTTCCGTCCACGGCAAGAGTGAGCCCTTCCCTCTCTTCCGGGAGCATCTGCCTGACCCATCGGCTCAGGCACTGGTTCAGGGATTCCGGCTTTACCATTTTCAGCAGGCTTAGCAGCCAATAGTAGCACGGTATGCGCTCAATTGCGAATTTCTCCTTTAACCATTCGCGCGTTCTCTCGCTTTCCGCCCATTGGTGTATCTGGCTAACGTTTTTCAGCCCACACAGACTCCCCAAGACTACAATGCTCAGTGCTTCCCCCAAACTGTAATAGTATCCGTCATATCTGCGTTCACTCTCTACTTCTTCCATGAAGTCCATTAATGTTTCTGCTCTCATTTCTCTATTTTACCACATCGCCTTGCTTTTGTCTTGAAAATTGATTTCCGTGCCTTGCGGCGGTAGAACATTGACAAAGTCTGACAGGCCGGCCTGTTCAATCGGAGCTGGCGGCGGTGGCGTTCAGGCCTCCTCCTTGGGAAAGCCCATGTGATCCCGAATCAGCGCTTGCAGCGCGGGCGAAGGCTGGAACAGCGCGGCGCGCGTGGCCCCGTCCTGGGCATAGATGAGGGCCATCACCGGCTTTTCCGCAGCCTTTTCCTTTAGATAGAGCCGGTTTATGGGCTTGGCGTTCGGATGTTTGGCCAGCGTCTCGGCCATGGGCCCCAGCGCCTTCACGTCGCACAGCGGCACATTGACCAGAATCTTGGCGTGGTCGCCGAACTTGCGCTCCAACATCAGCCGGCCTTCATAGTAGGTGTAGCGGTAGGCCATGACCCGAAAGCGCATCAGCCACACCGCCATCAATCCCGCATACAGCCAGATCAGCAGTCCTGCCTGCTCAAAGTGCAATTGGGCCTGCAGCCAGCCGGCCAGGCCGCTGAGCAGGTACATACCGGCCACGATGGCGATGATGAGCAAAAAGCCCTGAATCGAAGAGACCCTGCGGCCCTCTATGGTTTCCTGAATCATATCGTTTCCTCCGGGGTTATTCCGCCGCGGCCGCGGCGGTTTGGGCAGGGGCTTCGGTCGCTGCGGGGGCCTCAGTCACGGCAGGGGCCTCGGTCTCGGTGGGGGCTTCAGTCCCGGCTTCAGAGGGGGCCTCGGTTCCGGCGGGCGCTTCGGTCTCTGCGGGGGTCCCGGCCTGAGTGTCCGCGGTGCTCAATTCGTCCATGACGAACTGAAGCACCTGAACCGTGGTGTCCATGTTCTTGACGTAGGAGCAGACCACGATATACTTGTCATCCGGATAGTAGATGGGTTCTTCGGTCTGCATCAGCCCTTGAAGGGGCTCGGCCTGCAGCGCATACACATGGGTTGCGCCGCTGGGCGGAGTATCCTCGTCGGGCGCAGGCTCCTCATAGGTCACGTTGGACAAATCCCGGTCACCCGGATCCAAAAGTCCCTGATCGATATATCCTTCCAGGGGCTGAGCCACGCCCATGTTTATAAACTGCTCCAGATAAGTGCGGTCCACGAAGTAAACATGGCCTTCCTGGGCGGCCAGGAGCACCATCAGCTTCTGCGGGCCGTAGATATCATCCTCGCCGCTGTAGCTCAGGGGCAGGAAGGTGACCTCCTCCAAGGTGGGATCGATGGTCTTTCCATATTCCAGGGCGCGCGCGGCCAAGCCGTCCAGCTGTTCCACATCGCCCAGTCCGCCCATCAGGTAAATTTCCACCTTGCGCTCGGCCGGCGGATGGTATTCGGTGACGGTAAAGAGCAAATCCAGCCCAAACGCGCTCAGACAAATAATCAGCACATAGATCCACTTGGCATAGTGGAAATGGTTGGACAGACTTTCTTTGGTCAATCGGGTTTTAGGCATACGTCCGCCTCCTTTGTGCGCAGGCGCCCGCAGGCCAAGCCCCGGGCGCCTATTTCAGTTTATGATTTTAGTCCCGGGGCTTCATGGTGGGGAACAGCAGAACGTCCCGGATGGAGGGGGAATCGGTGAGCAACATGATCAGCCGGTCCACCCCGAAGCCCAGTCCGCCGGTGGGCGGCATGCCGTATTCCAGGGCGCACACAAAGTCCTCGTCCACCTGGGCGTTGGCGCCCTGGGCGCGACGGGCCGCGGCCTGCTTTTCCAGGCGCTGGCGCTGATCCACCGGGTCGTTGAGCTCGGAGAAGGCGTTGCCCATTTCCCGCTGGGTGATGAAGAACTCAAACCGCTCGGTGAGCATGGGATTGTCCTTTTTGCGCTTGGCCAGGGGCGAGACCTCGATGGGGTAATCATAGATAATGGTGGGCTGGATCAGATGCTCCTCCACGGTTTCCTCGAACAGCTCGTTTAGGCATTCGCCCCGGGTGGCGCTGTCCACAACCTTATAGCCTGCCGCGCGGCATTCCTCGCGGGCCTGCTCGTCGCTTTGCCAGCTTTCATAGTCCAGGCCCGAATACTGCTTGACCGCCTGGGCCATGGTCATGCGCGCCCAGTTTCCGCCCATGTGGATGGTCTGGCCCTGATAGGGAATATCCAGGGTGCCGCACACCTTTTGGGTCACGGTCTTGAACAGCTCTTCGATTAAATCCATCATGCCGAAATAATCGGTGTAGGCCTCGTACAGCTCCACCGAGGTGAATTCCGGGTTGTGCTTGGTGTCCATGCCCTCGTTGCGGAAGATGCGGCCCACCTCGTACACCTTTTCAAATCCGCCCACGATCAGGCGCTTCAGATGAAGCTCGGTTTCGATGCGCAGGTACATATCGATATCCAGGGTGTTGTGGTGGGTCACAAAGGGACGCGCCGCGGCCCCGATTTCCAGGGTGTCCAAAACCGGGGTATCCACCTCCAGATAGCCGCGGCTATCCAGGAAGGCGCGGATTTCCCGAATGATTTGGGAGCGCTTTTCAAAGGTCTTGCGCACCTCGGGATTCACGATCAGATCCAGATAGCGCTGGCGGTAGCGGGTATCGGTGTCCTTGAGCCCATGCCACTTTTCGGGCAGCGGGCGCAGCGACTTGGTGAGCAAGGTGAGAGCGGTCACATGAATCGAGATTTCGCCCTTGTTGGTGCGGAACACCTTGCCCTTGGCGCCCACCATATCGCCGATATCGAAGTCCTTAAAGGCCCGGTATTCCTCTTCGCCCACGTCGTCCCGGCGCACATAGATTTGAATCTGGCCGTCGCGGTCCAAAAGATGGGCAAAGCTGGCCTTGCCCATGACCCGGCGGGACATCATGCGCCCCGCCACGCTGACCTCCTGACCTTCCAGGGCGTCAAAGTTCTTAAGGATGGCGCTGGAAAGATGGGTGCGGTCATAGGTGGTGATTTCATAGGGGTTTTGGCCCGCCTCGGCCAGCCGGTTCAGCTTTTGAAGACGAAGCTGTTGCTGCTCGCTCATATCCTGGGCGGTTTCCTGGGGTGTGCGGTTCTGCTGTTCGTCAGCCATAGGGGTTAGCTCCTCCCGGCGATTCAATTCGCCATTTCAATTGCCAGTATGCGCATGCCAAAAGTGCCGCCGGGGGTTTCCACCCGAACGGTGTCGCCCACCCGGTGATCCATGAGCGCCGAGCCCACCGGGGATTCGGTGGAAACCTTGAGCTGGGTGGGGTCGGACTCGGTGGCGCCCACCACGGTGTAGGTCTCCTCTTCCTCCATATCCTCGTCGTACACCGTGACTTTGGTGCCGATGCCCACCCGGTCGGTGTTGGTGGCGTCCGCGATGACCGCGGTGTTCAGAATGCGCTCGATTTCCTGAATGCGGCCCTCATTGAAGGATTGCTCGTTTCGGGCCGCGTCATATTCGCCGTTTTCGCTCAAATCGCCGAAAGAACGCGCGGTTTCGATGCGCTGGGTGATTTCCAGGCGCAGCTTCCTGCGGTCTTCCAACTCCTGCTGAAGTTTATTCGCGCCGTCGCGGCTCAGCTGCATGCGACGGCCATTGTTCGACTCATTGGCCATGGTCAATTACCCTCCCCAGATAGATTGGTCGGCTTGGAGCCAGAGGTCATTTCTATGGATCTTTTTCTTTTTCTGCGTAAAGAAAACACGCCGTGTCCCTTGAGGACCGGCTTGAATGTAAAGGCTCTTCATAAACAACAAACACTGCCAGCCCGCGCCGCCAGTGTTTTGGCTCCAATTCTGAAATAGTATACCGTATTCGGGGCCGATTTGTCAACCGCAAGCGCCAACTTTCACATTTGCGCCGCATTGCCGGGGATTTTCCGCACGTTCAGCCATGGGCGGAGGGTTCCTGTTCCAGCGCCTCCAGATAGCCCTTGAGGGCAAGGCGCACGGCCTGGGCGCTTTCCAGATGGTTGATTTCCTGGCGCATCCGGGCGCAGCCGCGCATGCCCTGAAGATACCAGGCCACATGCTTGCGCATCTCCCGCACCGCCATGCCCTCGCCCCTGAGGGCAAGCATCATGTCCAGATGGCGCAGGGCCAGATGCACCCGGTCCTGGTTTGTGACCGGAAGGGGCGCAAGCCCCCATTCATCCCGGGCGATATCCCGGAAGAGCCAGGGATTGCCCTGGGCGGCCCGGCCCACCATGACCCCGTCGCAGCCGGTGGCCTGCCGCATGGCGCGGGCATCCTGGGCGGTGAGGATGTCCCCGTTCCCGATGACCGGAATGGAGACCGCCTCCTTGACCCTTCGAATGACCGTCCAATCGGCCCGGCCCGAGTAAAATTGGTCCCGGGTGCGCGGGTGCACCGCGATGGCCGAGGCCCCGCTGTCCTCCAAAATCCGGGCCATCTGAACCGCGTTGAGGCTGCTCTGATCCCAACCCGCGCGGATTTTTACGGTCACCGGAAGCGGAACGGCGTCCACCACCGCGCGCACAATGCGTCCGGCCAGGATGGGATCGCGCATCAGCGCCGAACCTTCGCCGCCCTTGACGATTTTGGGCGCCGGGCAGCCCATATTGATATCGATAAAATGGAAACCCTCGCCCGCGAGCCGCGCGGCGGCTTCCGCCATGATGGAGGGATCCGAGCCAAAAAGCTGAAGGCCGGTGATGCCCGAATGGGGCAGATGTTCCAAAAGTTCGCACACCGCCCGGTTGTCCCGCCCGGCGTACAAAAAGCCCTTGGCGCTCATCATTTCGCTCACCGAGGCCGCGGCGCCCATCTCGTGGGCCAGAAGGCGGCTGCACAGATCGGTCACCCCGGCCATGGGCGCCAAAATCGCCCCCCGGGGCAGCTCAATATCGCGAATTTTCATGGGGAACCGCCTCCTGCTTCAATAAAATCCAGAATAAAGCCCGGCTTGCCAGGGCGTCTTTTGCGCGAAAAGAGCTGCCGCGACCAATCCGCGACAGCTCCAGTTGAACGCCACCATGGGCGCTATCCCTCCGCCGCCGGGCTGGGGGCCGCGGTGGGTTCGGGCGTGGGCGATGGGGTGGGCTCCACAATAATTTGGGTCTGGCGCATGCCCGCCACCTTCCATTGGCCGTTCGAACGGTACAGGGTAATTTCATAGCGGCCGCCCTGCCAGGTGGGCGGGGTGGAGGGCAGGCTTCCGTCCTCCACGGCCTCCGACCGGCTGGACACCACCTTGCCGGTGATTTTGGGAATCCGTTCCACAATGGTGGCCGACGCCGTGTCCTGCCAAGGCCAACACCAAACGCTTTCAATGCTCAGTTTATACTCAAAATCCGTGATTTCATAATCCACATACGGGGAAGAAGGCCCCAAAGCCAGGTTCAACGCCTCGTCTCCGGTTAAAAATTCGGCCCGGAAATAATTGTTGAGCTGCTCCGGATCCTCCCGGGTCAGCATGACCTGGGCGCGCGCCTTCATGCCGTCGCTGAGCAGGATATAGATATTGGAGATATTCAAACAGGTATAAAACACCAATACCAAAATGCCCACGACCAAGGTAAAGATTACCAAGCGCGAGGAGAGGAACCACATAAATCTTCGGATGTATTTCACACACAACGCTCCATTTCAAACCGCCCGGCCCGCTGAGCGCAAACCATCGGCAAAGTCGGGCCATCGGCCCGTGTCGGTTTATTCAGTATACCACAAACCGGGCCGTTTGTAAAATTCGAAGCGGAGGCCGGAAGCGCGATCCTTCAGGCGCCAAAAAGCTTGTCCAGCGCGTCCTCACTGCCGGGGATGGCAAATTTCGCGGCCTGCTCACGAATTTTTTGACGTTCCTCAACCGGGTTTCGTTGCATGGCCTGCTCAAAAATTCGCGCCCCGGCCCAATTTTCCATTCGTTCATAGGCGCAGGACGGCCAGCCCACCGGGCGGCCATCCCAGCTCAGCTTTTGGGCTTCCCCCGAAATCACGATCTCCATATCCGCCATCAGGGCGTTTAGTCCCCTTTCCAGGGCGGATTTTTTCAGATCAGGCATTTGGCTCCTGATTTCGTGGCGGGCCCAGACGGGCCTTTCCATGAACAGGGCGCGCATGGCCATCTGATCCCGGGAGATCAGGCCCATCTCGTAGCGCTCCTGGGCCGGGAGCTCGGGGGTATAGGCCGCGATGAAGGAAGGCAGCCAGTCCCAGCTGATAAAAAAGGCCAGATGCCCCCGGGCGCGGGTATAGGTGCCGTCCCGTTTTTCACAGAGCAGCCGCTTCCATTCCCAGGGGTCGGTGTCCGCAAGTCCGGTATGCCAGTTTTCGGGCGGCGTGACGCGGTTTAAGCCCAGCACCGGCCCGCTTCCGCCCAACGTTACAAAGCCCGCCTCGTTCAGCAGGCCGATAAACTCGTCGTAGGTTTGAATCATCCTTTGCACGCTTTTCATCCTCTCCAATCGGACAGCCGGACAAAGCGCCGGGCCCGTTCGTCCCTTGAAAGGCGCAGCTCCATCTCTTTGCCCCCGCTGGCCGCGCCGCACTCCCCGGGAACGGAGGCGGGAAAGCGCAGGCAAAGGGCCGCCGGTTCCAGGGCGCGAATCTTTACATCCACCCATCGGCCGGGCAGGTTCCATTCCAGATACTCCAACTCCAGCGCGCCCAGGGTTAAATTGCTGAGCCGGCCCGACGGCCAGGCCTTGGGCAGCGCGGGCAGCAGCGAGAGGCCCGTTTCGGTTGGGCAGATCAGCATGCGCTGAATGGCGTAAGCCATGACCAAGGTGGCGCCGGGCAGCTGGCGCGAGGCCTGGGCGTCCATGCTTCCGCTGAGCCCGCGCACATCCCCGGATTCCAGATACAGTCCGTCGTTTAAATGGGTGCGGCACAGCTGAATCAGAACCGAATAGGCGGCGTCGCCCTGGCCGTTCTGCACCAGCTGCAGCGCCCAGGCGGTCAGCTTGTCGCATTCGCTGGAGGGGTCCCCCCGGTGCGGCGGATTCGCCTGGCGGCTGTGATACCCAAAGAAACGGCACAACAGGGCGTCCAAACTTCGGTTTTGCGCGGCGTCCAGGCTCATGCGCTCGTTGGAGGCGCTGAAATCATCCGCCTTTTCCCCCAGCCGGAGCGTGCCCGGGCAAGAGGGCGCCGGGGGACAGAACGGTTCCAGGGTACGGTGGCAGGCGTCCTCGCCCAGGGCCAAGGCCAGCACCGCCTGGCCTTGGGCGCAAAGCGCCTCATCCACCCAATGGGCAGGGGTTAAGCAGCGCAAAACCCCCGTTACCTCCTCCAGTTCAAAGCAGAATCCGTCCTCATAGCGCCGCTTGGGCGGAGCGGAGGGAATGAGCCGCACCTCGCCCTCTGCTTTTAATTGAATATACAACACCCGCCGGTCAGGCAGGTATTGGGCGCTGCGCACATAGGCGTGCGTTCCAAAGTGGCAGCTCATCACGTCTGCCCCGGTTTCAAAATCCATGCCCTGCCGGTAGTCGAATATCATGCCGTTCAGGGCCGGATGAATGGTTATACAATAAGCCGGCCGCTCCAATCCCACGCCGATTTTTTCCGCGGCCGGTTCGCCAAAGATCCACACGCGGCCCGCCTCGTCTCCGTTAGGACGCGCCTCCTGAAAGCGCCGCGCAGGATAACAGCGCCAGGCGCCCCGGAAATGATGGTTCTGTTCCAAGCCTTTCCCCCCAGATGCGGCTTTGCCTGCCCCGGAGCCAATATGATTGATGTATTGCTCAGACCGGTCGATTGCCAACAAAAATTCTTACCCTCAGTGTACAAGGGACAATACGCCTGGCGGGGTTTGAAAACGGCGCGGACTGTGTTCTCGTCCTCGACTTGCCGCCAGCAAGCCTTCGTCCTGCGGCCTTGCCCGCGCCGCTTTCAATTCCCCGGCAGGTCCAAAGGAGTTTTCCG